>NZ_JARGEJ010000030.1:0-53765 GCF_029211245.1 Robertmurraya sp. DFI.2.37
AAGAAATGGGAAGGCGGACATATCCAACAATGGGCTATGGTCATGAATCAACTGTTAATTCATGCCCACCTGAAGAATCGTGTAAAGAAGTATCTAGAATAACTTACACACTTTTCTTGACAAACCCCTCATGAGGGCATTTTATATTCTTGCTTCCATTCTAAAAAACCCCCTATAGCTTTAGGGGGTCTAATTTTTTTAATTTTACTCACTTAATCGACGATTCTCTTCTGGCTACGCTCATTTTTTGGAGTAAATTCAACTAATTCTGAGCTTACCTTTTGCTTTCGTTTATTTTTGTTGCGTTCAGCATTGCCATTGCCCATTTTGGTACGGCCCACCTAACTCAACTCCTTCAGTAATGTACTTCACTCACTAGTATTGGTAGTCGTACTTCACCTCATGCAATCGTCAGCAAGTAAAATTTACCTTCTATCTTCCGGACTGACTATTTCTCCTTTGAAAAATACTTTTCGCATAACTTCTATTCCGAGCTCCCGTCCGTATTTCTTGAGCTCTCTTTCTTCACGGGCAGTCACAAGGGAGATGACTGTGCCATCTGCGCCAAATCGTCCTGTACGTCCAGAGCGATGAACATATTGTTCTAAATCCTTAGCGAAATCCAAATGAACTACATGCGTTACTCCTTTAATGTCTAAACCCCTTGCAGCCACATCAGTAGCGAGCAGCATATTTACTTTCCCGTTTCGAAAATCTTTTAATGCATTTTTTCTCTTATCTTTGTTTAAATCACTGTGTAGACTAGCCGTTTCAATACCAGCAAAAGCGAGTTTCTCACTTGCTACCGTTAAATTTCCAATATCTTTTATGAATACGAGTGCTTTGACATCAGGTAAACGTGAGACTTTTTCTAACAATTTGAGCTTCTCTCGCTGCTCAGCACTAAAATATATATGCTCTACAGTACCAGCGGCAATCGTCGCATCTTTTTCAATACGAACAACTGCAGGGTCCCTCATTAATTCCTTTGCTTCTTTCTCCACATATGCTGATAAAGTGGCAGAAAACAGCAGAACCTGACGCTCAGCCAATGCGGACCGGATAATATTTTGGACAGTTGGTAAATGCTCATATGTTAAAAGTTGATCACCTTCATCTAAAACAATTGTTTTTACCTCATGCATTTTAATTTTCTTTTGTTTGATCAATTCAAATAATCGCCCAGGCGTTCCGGCAATAATATGAGGGTGCTTCTTTAATTTTTCCAATTGTCTTTTAACATTTGCTCCACCAATAAAAGAAGCGGTACGAATATTGCTTCCGTTGCTCCATTTTTGAATCTCCTGTAAAATTTGCATAACAAGCTCTTGCGAAGATGCTAAAACAACTGCTTGAATTGCCTTTTTATCCGGGTCAATTTGATTCAAAACCGGCAATAAGTAGGCAAGGGTTTTTCCTGTTCCTGTTGGGGATTCGGCTATGACATCTTTCCCCTCTAATATAAGCGGAATCGCACTCTCTTGAACTTGAGTTGGTCGTCCAAATTGTTCTGTTTTCCAAACTTCCTGAATAAATACTTTCAGTCTTTCCTGTATTAACTCACTCATTATTTTCTCCTTTTACAATAACTACTTCCATACTAAAGATACAGAAAATAATCCGAAAAAGCTAGCTGCATTCCCTTATTCCTCCTCGCTGGCAGGAAGCTCTGATAAGAAGCTTTTACCTCGGATTCCGCTTCTGCGGATAGCTACATGGACATTAACATCAACATCTGCTCTCGCAAACTCTTCATTCCATTTGTCCTCAACTTCTTTTGCCTTTTTATAATCTTGCCGATACAACGCTTCTCCAAAACCAAATATATCAAGGCCAAACTCATTCTGCACTTTTTTTATCGTAGCTACAATCATGTCCTTCACATATTTACTACTCTTCTTCTCCAAATCAAGATACGTTTCTTTTTTTGAAAGGTCTTCTTTGCATTGCATACTGGTTAATCTTGCCTCAGAATAAATATCAACTTTTAAATGGGGCTGATCTCCTTTATAAAAAGCTTTAATGGTAGACTTATTATTCGTAATGGCCAAATCGAAAAATAATTTTTCTTTCTGTTCTTTACCGTGATTTGCACAAGGGATAGTAACCATTGTTGATTCAAGCTTTTGCGTCCATAAATAGTTTCTCGTGTCTTCCATTGAAAGATAACCACTTAATTTGTCCTTTTTAAATACAGCTATACCACCGAGCATAATTCTTGCCGGTGCTTTTGTCATCATATTACTTTCTACATTTTTTCCTTTTTCAGGATCCCCTTTGATAGTCACTGAACTGGCAACAGGAGAACGCCCATGAGAAACGATCGCATCAATAAAATCCGTTAAACGTACACGTGGGTCTCCCCCCCACCCTTCTAATAACGATTTAACTTGTTTTTGAACCTTTAACGACGGTACTTTTTCCACTGGATCATTGATCGTCGGAAACTTTTCTGCTGGATCTCCTTTCGTGATTAAAATATTGAAGTCATTTCGAAACTGAGGATTTCTCTCTAAAGAATCTAAAAAGCTCCCCACCCCATCGTTTATTGCAACCTCCTCATTAATATAAAGAGCTCTTGTATGGGAAAAAACAAGCTTCCTACTTACCCCGATGTTCATTCGTGCCGATATTTCTGGCAGCGAATTCCCTTCTAATGACATGATGGAAACTGGAGCTCCTTCAGTCGGCTGCTGTGGAGACAACATCGAAGCATTTACATACCCAACGGTGAGCCGATATCTCTTTTCTTTACCTGGATCAATTGCTATACCTGTCACAATGGAAACATCATTTAGTTCTGTGCTGTCCCAACAACCTGTTAGTGTTAAAGACAGGATGCACATCAGGATTAAAGTGCGCTTTTTCATTTTTCTCCCCCTTTTACTGGCGGAGGGCTTGGTCTTTGTTTTCTCTTTTCCTTATTTGGCGCCTTCGGAAAAAGATAAGATGGTCTTCTTTGATTCGCCCAAGCGGGTAATCTTAAAAAGACATCGTCTTGATCTGATAGCTTAAACGGTGCCACAGACGCTAAATAAGGAACACCAAAAGAGCGCAAACTGACAAGATGTATGACCATAACAATGAGAAATAATAACACTCCATAAAGACCAAACACTGCTGCACAAAGAATGAGTACAAACCGGAGTAACCTTGTGGCAATGGAAAAACTATAAATCGGCGAGACAAAGCTAGCAATTGCTGTAAAGGCAACAATAATCACTAACACGTTGGAAACTAGTCCTGCTTCTACTGCTGCTTGCCCTATTACTAAAGCTCCAACAATTGAAACCGTTTGTCCAACAGCCCTCGGCATTCTCACTCCTGCCTCTCTCATAATCTCAAACGTGAGCTCCATCATAAAAATCTCGATTACAGCCGGAAAGGGAACTCCCTCTCTCTGTGCTTGAACACTAACCAAAAGCTGAGTTGGCATCAATTCTTGATGAAAAGTCGACAATGCCACGTACAGAGATGGCAGCACTAAAGCGATCATAAACGACATATAGCGAATAATCCGAATAAAGCTTGGCATTAAAAAAGGTTGATAATAGTCCTCCGACGATTGGAAAAAATCAGTAAAGATGCTTGGCACTGCGAGAACAAAAGGACTCCCATCAACAATTAATATCACTTTACCTTCAAGCAAATGACTGCAAATGCTGTCAGGTCTTTCTGTATTGAACACCAACGGGAAAGGAGTAAAAGATTTATCAACAATCATTTCTTCAATATTACCTGAATCGAGCACAGCCCCTAGTTCGATTTTTTCAATTCGTTCTCGCACTTCATTCAAAATATCCTCATTTGTTATTGTTGAGATATAGCCTATAGCAATTGTTGTTTTCGTATCTCCCCCAATATAAGAACTTTCAAAAGTTAAATACGGATTTTTGATCCGTTTGCGAATCAGACTGATATTTGTATTGATATCCTCCGTAAAAGCCTCTTTTGGGCCGCGAATAATGGTTTGCGTACTTGGCTCCGTAATGGCCCGTTTTTCGATATTGCCAATCTCCAATGAAAGAGCCTTTCCTTGACCATCGACCATAATCACTGCAAATCCATTTAATATATGCCAAACCACTTTGTGAAACGTTTCGGCATATTCAAATGCGATCGTTGGAAAATAGCGATCGCGAATTTCTTCGATATTTTTTGGATTTTTCGTTTCAGATGTTTCTCGAGGCACATTTAAAACTTTGTCCGTAAGAGAATTAATGTTTAACATCGTCCCTAAATAACAAACACAAGCTTTTGATTCCCCTAACTTGATGTCATCACACGAGAAATCAAACGTATCTTTAAATAATTCTTGCAATGATTTTTTATTTTTGTTCAAGCTTTTAAAATACTCTTTGGAAATATTATCTTTTTGAAAAATTTCCTCTTCCGGAGCTTTATTCCCTTTTTTGTTTTTTCTGCGCTTAAATAGGAAATCACTTAGACTCATGATGTCCGCTCCCCTTTTTTTGATTTTTCGTTCTCCAGAAGAGCAATGGAGCAAATAGCGCTGGCAAAATTAATTGAAATGGCACATGCATATACTGTGGAATAAATCGAATTCCTTCTTCGACATGCTCGGCAAAATTATCGCTAATTAAAATCGTACCGTAGGATATAATCGTGGCCATTGGCAACACCATATAACGATAAGGAATATTTGTAATATGTTCTAATCCTTTTAATCCTGCAAAAAAAAACACACTTACCTTTGTAATAATCCCAAACATCACAATAAAAACAACAACCAAATCAACTCTTTCAATAAACTCTAATAGGGATATATCTCGCGCCGCAGATAATAAAGGAAAGACCGTTCTTCCCAACTGCTCTGTTCCTAATGTTGCGATCTCGATAACTGTGCCATAAATAATGATCATGCCACTTACTAAAACCGTAATTACACTTACCTTCCCGACCTTTTTAAATTGTGTAACATATGGAATAATCACCATAAAAGTAATTAATTCTCCATATGGAAAGGTTAACAGCCTTGGAAAGATGTGTTGAATAATCGGACCAATCCCCTCCGCCATTACAGGCAGTAAATTTTTAAAATCCATTTCACCTGAGAAAAAAGTGGCAAATCCGATTAATATCGTAAATGTAAACACGTATGGAATAAAAATCTCACCTGTCCTTCCAAAAACTTCAAGACCTAAATAAATCATGTAAGCAATAACACCCATCATTGTAATCGAGATAATCTCTATCGGAGTATTTTCAAAGATAACAGTAGTAATCAGCTCACAAAAGTCCCTTAATACCCGCTCTGCAATGTAAAAAAAATAAAACACATATAAAAGTCCAATTCCTTTGCCAAGCCATTTTCCAAAAGAAATAGTCATCAATTCGAACAAATTCTTTCCAGGAGCACGCTTTAATAGCATAATGTAGAACGAAACAATGCCCGCTCCTAACAACGTTGAAATCGCTACGGCGATCCACGCATCCTGCCTCGAATCATTTCCTACTCCAACTACGGCAACACTCCCGATTTCAAAGGTAAATAACAATACTGCCAACTGCCATAAGGATAGTTTTTCCATAAGTTTTTGCTGCTTCATAGCTGCTTCTGCCCTTTATTTTTTCTTAAGCGATAATCAATCACGATACTACAAATCAAGCCAATAAATGCAGTGCCACTTACGAACCACTCATTCGTCCCCTCATCCAATGTAAACAATCTTATGATCACTTGAAAAAAAGACTGTTTCCAAATAAACATATCAATAAGTGAAATAAGAATAAGCATTCCGATATACATCACAAAATATACTAAAGTCACCAATTTAATCATCCTATTATTCAGCATGGTTGTTCATTCTATTAATTGCTTATCATTCCATATTTTTCTCGAAAATCGCACCGTTTATGTGAAAAAATTTACAGTCATACAATTCCTGCCGCAAAACGGGAACAAAAAAAGAACCTATCGTTTGATAAGTTCTTTTATAGTCTTGACTTTGAATACACTTTTGGAGGGAGCTTTGCCTTGCGAATCAATTGATTAATGACTTCTGAAAAAACGAGTCCTAATGCGATCGCCCCAGAAATTAATCCTGCTTTTGCTGCTAAACCTAAGCCGATTGTATAATTGCTTTCCACAAAGTTACGCATTGCATCATAAGCGAGCCCACCTGGAACGAGCGGAATAATTCCTGCAACATTAAAGATAATAATCGGCGCTTTATACCTCCTTGCAAAAAATTGACTAATCAACGCAACAACAAAGGAACCAGCTAGCGATGCTGGAACGGGATCAATCCCATTGCTAGTCATTGTAAAATAAACAAACCAACCTGCCATCCCAACAATTCCACATTTTATTAAAGATGCCTTCTTCGTATTAAAAATAATTCCGAATGCGGCAGATGCGATAAAACTTGTGATTAATTGTTCTACAACCATTTCAACACTCCTATATAAAGGTTAAGACAACGGCTACGCCAGAACCGATTGCGAAAGCCGTTAATAGGGCCTCTGCTCCCTTAGACAGTCCCGACACTAAATGCCCCGCCATCAGATCCCGGACTGCATTCGTTAAGACAAGCCCTGGAACAAGGGGCATAACCGAACCAATTATAATTTTATCAAGCTCATAGCCCCATCCTGTATAAACAAAAATCCAAGAGAGGATCGCGATAATGAGAGAGGCAACAAACTCTGAGAAAAACTTAATGGGGACAATTCTTTGAGCATAAATAAAAGTTATTAAGCCTGTTCCTCCAGCTACAAAGGCTGGAAAGAAATCATCCCATGTCCCTTTAAACATAATTAAAAAGCATCCACTGGCAATTGCGGCAGCTAGAACTTGAATGATAATTGGATAGGAAGGCGTTGAGCTTTCAATATTTTTTAACGATTGATATGCCTCCTCGAGGGTCAGTTCCTTATTGCTTATTTGGCGTGAAACACTATTTACTAACGTAATTTTATGTAAATCAGTTGTCCGATCTGTAATGCGAATCAGCTTCGTTTTTGTCGGTTGTTCACATTCAATAGAAAACATAATTCCCGTCGGTGTTACATAGCTATGTGATTCCTTCGCCCCAAATGAAGAAGCGATTCTCATCATCGTATCCTCAACACGATAGGTCTCAGCACCACTCTGAAGCATAATTTTCCCAGCGAGCAGACATACTTCCATCATATCTGTCTTCATTGCTTTTCTCCTTGCTACTATTGTTGATTTAACTCGCTATTGAGTCTTTTAAAATGAGATAGACTAAACATCCCCTTTTCCCAAAACACTATGTCCTATCATAATATTTTAATAAACTTAATACAATTTAAAATTATTTTTTTCGCTAAATTGTAATTTTCATGTAAAAGCATGATTAAAACCAAATTCTACTTGTCTTTACTTACCTTACTTCTTTAAACTAGTAAAGAGGTGAAAATTAATGGATGTTTCGAAAGTAAAAGTACTGGTCTTTGATTTAGACGGAACCGTGTACGAAGACACACATCATTTTGACTACCAGACAGAAAGGCTAAAGGAAAAGCTCCCTATAAACAAGCAATCTCTTTTTGAAAAAGATGTTGCTGCGCTAAAACGTAATGAACACCCGATTAAGATAGGCAGAGTCTACGATGCTAGCAACGACTTAATTCTCGTTCAATTCGATAATATCGTACGGGAAGCTTACGATTGGCAAGGACAAAAGCTTTCATCTAGTGAAATTAAAAAACTCTACCATGAACCAATTGAAATCAATTCTGAAACGATGCTAAGCATCGGTGACCCTTGGTGGACTTCTACTGCTATTGCAGGACACTATGGTCTAAGCAGTAAAGAGTGCTATGACGCATTCCTTGAAACGAGAACATATATGATGGGACCTGAGTTTAAGATGAAGCCGATTGCCGGATTCAAAGACGTTCTTTCCGACATTCATAAAAGTGTCAAACTCGTTCTTTTAACGAACAGCCCTCAACCGGATAGCGAAGCGATCTTGGCAAAAATCGGACTCGATCAGGTATTTGATATGAAAATATTTAATGGAGAAAAACCAACGCGGACAATTGAACGCTTTGAAAAGATAAAAAATCAATTTTCTGTTGAATTCGATGAAATCGTTAGTATTGGCGACAATTGGATCAACGAGATTCGCCCGGTTCGTACCCTCGGCTGCGGAACGATATTCATTGATCCGCATGGTGTCGGTGATCCGAGTTCTGCTGACTTTGTCTGCGCGAATATGCGAGAAGCCATTCCCATTCTAAGAAAAATCGGAAGCTGATTGAAATAATCTACAAAAAGCAAGTGAAAAATGTAGGCTTCACTTGCTTTTTTTAGATATAGCTTTTAAAACCTCTTTACTAAGCTTCCTAATCAGAGCAGTACCTTTTTTAAAGGGAATTTTTCGTTTTGAACGAACGCAGGAATACTTTAATCATTAAATAAGAGACTTCATTTGGAAGTAACTCTTTAATCGGCTTCAGCTTTTCTGTTCCAGCCTCTTTTACCGCCTGCTCAAGGAGCGGCAAGTACTGCTCTGGAATAATCTCAGACACAACAATATCCAGTCCTTCCGCCATACATTGTTGGATGTGATTCTCGATCGTGCTCGTTGCCATTTCCCTAGTCTTTGCGATTTCCTCCACTGACAGCCCTTCTTTAAACAGCTTATATGTTTCAAGATGGGAATTATTCTTCCCTTTTTTTCTTTTAGACGCGGATGGTATCGGTTTTTCCCTTGATCTCTCCGGATTTTCTTTACAAAACTCTTTTATTCCGTTTATAAATGGTCCTCCATACTTCTCTAATTTCATTTCACCAACACCACTAACTTGCAAAAATTCTTCCTTCGTTTGCGGCAATTTTACACACATATCCTTTAAAGACGCATCGGAAAAAATGACAAATGGCGGTACATTCTCCGTATCGGCAATCGATTTTCTTATATGGCGTAGTTTTTCAAATAAAGGATCTTGTGAAGAAACTTGCTTTACTTCAACTACTTCTTTTCTATATACTTGTTGTTTGCCCAGCAATACTTCTTTTCCAGCTGGTGTGACAAAGACCGTTGGAAACTGCCCCTGTTCAACCCCGATTAACTCCTGCGAAATGAGAAATTCAATGAAGTCACTGGCCTCTTTTATACTCATATCTTTTAAAAGCCCGTATGTCGGTAATCGATCAAATCTCAATTCCTTCATTTTCTTATTGTTCGATCCTGTCAAAACCTGTGCCACTGCTGTCTTTCCGAAGCGTTGTCCCATGCGAATTATACAGGATAAAACCATTTGTGCCTCTTTCGTTACGTCAACGCTTGAGCGGGAATCTGTGCAGTTTCCACATTTCCCACATTTCAATGCATTCCGTTCTCCAAAATATTCAAGGATATAAACCTGAAGACATTTTTCAGTATGGCAATAATCGACCATTGCCTGCAGTTTTTCCAGTTCTCCTGCAATCCGCATTCTTTCAGCAGACTGGTCAATTAAAAATCTTTGAACTTGTACATCCTGTGAAGAATATAAAACTATACACTCACTTTCAAGCCCATCTCTCCCAGCACGTCCTGCTTCTTGATAGTAGCTCTCCATATTTTTGGGAAGCTGATAGTGAATGCAATAACGAATATTCGATTTATCAATTCCCATACCAAATGCTGAAGTTGCAACCATAACCGCCGTTTCATCCTGAAGGAACTTTTCCTGCTCCCTCTTTCTATTTACATCACTCATACCCGCATGATAGCGACCAACACGAACTCCTTCTCTCGCCAATTTTTCATAAAGTTGATCAACCGTTTTTCTTGTTGCGGCATAGATGATTCCGCCCTCTTGCTCATTCTTTTTAACATATTCTTTTAAAAAAGCGTAGCGGTCCTGCCCCTTAATCACCTGAAAAGAGAGATTTTCACGGGCAAACCCTGTCATAATCGTGTTTTCAGTATCAATATGAAGGGTATTGCATATATCCATACGAACTTGCGGAGTTGCAGTAGCTGTTAACGCCATCACTAGCGGCTTTTGAGGGAGCTGCTCGATAAGCCTTTGAATTTGCAGATAGCTTGGACGGAAATCATGACCCCATTGGGAAATACAATGGGCCTCATCAACAGCGACAAGCGGGATCTCAAGCGCTGATAATTGCTCCACAAACGCACTTGATTCCAGCCGTTCCGGTGCAATATAAAGCAGCTTATACTCCCCGTATATAGCAGCTTCCATCCGTTCAGTTGCTTCTTCTGCACTTAAGGAACTGTTAATAAAAGTCGCTGGAATTCCTACTTGCAAAAGACTGTCTACTTGATCTTTCATTAGCGATATAAGCGGTGAAATGACGATTGTTGTGCCTGGAAGTACGAGAGCTGGAATTTGGTAGCAAATCGACTTTCCTCCACCAGTCGGCATGATGCAGACCGTATTTTGACCAGCCAAAATCGATTGAATTGCTGCTTCCTGCCCTTTTCGAAAAGATGAATAGCCGAAATGAGCCTGTAGTAGTTGTTTTGCTTGCTCTAGCATTTCCATAACCTCACTTTTAGGAGAGAGAGTTCCTTATACTCATTAAATACTGTTATTTTACTATCTCCAAGACCTGAAATAATTCTTCTAAATGGCGAATCTCATAATCTGGTTCTACTTCATTTCTTTCCTTATCATATCGATTGATCCACACGGATTTCATGCCCACTCGCGATGCTCCCAGTATATCTGTCATCAAGTTATCTCCGACCATAATAGCTTCATCTTTGGAAACTCCCATGAGTTGGAGCGCATGCTCAAAAATAGTAGGATCAGGCTTACCCCGCCCAAATGCTCCTGAAATGACAATTTCATCAAAATATGGAGCAATTTCTGGTGTAATCGCTAGTTTCGTATTTTGCAAATCAGGAGAACCGTTTGTAAGAAGCAATAATTTATATTGCCCTTTTAGCTTGTCCAAGACAGAAAAAGTATCCTCATAAACAAATGGTGTCTTTTTACGCTCTAAAGGAAATTGTTCGGCTAGTTGTGCTCCAAAATCTGCATCCTCAATTCCTAAGGCCGACAATCCTTGGGTCCATGCATCCTTGCGATAAGTGGGAACGATCTCCTTCATTTTTCGAAAATTCTCATCACCATCATCATGAAAGTTCCCCCATAACCCTTCAAACGGGTTTATCCCGATCATTTTTGTAAAAGAATACGTTTCATAAGACGCATAAAGCTTGCTTGCTGCACGTCGAACAGCCTCTTCCAACTCCTCCGAATCGACGCCATATTTTCTCTCCGCTTCCTTGCATGTTGCGACAAACGCTTCCTTTACACTTTTATGATCCCAAAGCAATGTATCATCTAAATCAAAAAAAATAGCCTTAATCACTTTCATTCCCCCCGTAGAAAAGTTCTGCTTAAAAATAAGAGTACAAGGAAAAAGGGAAATAGTAAATAGATGGAGCACTCAAGCATGATTCAAGTATTTACTTCAATTTCTTTCCACTAAAATGTGCTTAAAAAGCCGAGCACTCTCAGGGACAAATCGCGGAGGGCAATTCTAGGTTTTCTTAAAAGTCAAGTAAAATTGTTGTAATTTTTCATAATTCAGTTATTATAATATTTAGGAAAACGAAATTTCTTCTTAGAAAGAAGTGTTCATATGGACGAACAACTAATCGCAAAACGTAATCTTAAAATTATGTGGTTTGCAAACTTTTTTATTGCGGGAAGTATGACGATGGTTCTCCCGTTTATCTCCCTTTATATTGATTCGTTCGGCAATTTTTCCGACCAATATGTTCAACATTGGTCAGGAATCACTTTCGGCGTTACCTTTGTTACCGCGTTTATTTTCTCACCTCTTTGGGGAAAGATTGGGGATAAGTATGGACGAAGAAAGCTCCTGATCTTTTCTGCATTTGGAATGGCCTGTTCAATATTGCTGATGGGCTTCGTGAATACCGTTTGGCAGCTTTTTTTATTAAGAATGTTCATGGGGGTATTTGCTGGTTTCATCTCGATGTCTCAAGCCTTTATCTCGACACAGACGCCTAAAGAAATGGCTGGAAGAGTGTTAGGAACTCTCCAAACAGGAACGATCACAGGACAGTTAATAGGTCCTCTTTTAGGCGGTATACTTGCGGATACCTTCGGTTATTCTGCCACATTTAAATGGACCTCAATCGCCATCTTCATCTCTGCCGCTCTTGTCATGACGACAAAGGAGTATAGAATGAAGGATGTACAAGGGACAAAAACCTCCTATACGACTAAAGAAGTCTTTAAACATATTAGTCGGAATCCACTGTTATTAAATGTCTTATTAATCTCAACCTTGATTCAAATAGCACATTTTAGCATTCAGCCGATTCTTTCTTTATATGTAAGTGAACTTCATGGTCCGGCTAATTTAGCTTTATTCTCTGGAATTGCCTTTTCTGCTGCTGGTTTGGGAAATTTAATGATGGCTCGTCAATGGGGAAAAATGGCAGACCGCTACGGATATATCAAAATTTTAATCGTACTATTATTTATAGCAGGACTTGTCTATCTACCAGGTGCGTTTGTTACAAATATTTGGCAGCTTGTCGTCATCCGTTTTGCACTCGGAGTCGCTATAGGTGGGATCATTCCCGTGCGGGTAGCTTATATTCGTCAGGAAGCACCGATTGCCATGCAAGGGGAAGTATTGGGGTATAACACTAGCCTTCGTTTTTTAGGAAATGTTATTGGGCCTGTTATGGGCGGATTTATCGCTGGGTATTTCGGCATTTCATCCGTTTTCCTCATAACAAGTGGACTACTACTCTTAAGCGGGTTTCTTCTCTTCGCTTCCATGCAAAAGAACCCAAAACTCGTGAAACATTCTGCATAAAATTTTAAGAGCCCGCTTTTCTGCGGGCTCTTATTATAGGATGTTGTTGATTTTTGCGTCATTTCATGTAAAACCTTCGTTTCAAGTCAGAATAACACGAGCAAAAATGACATTCTCTAGCATTTTCGTTAACACAATTAAGTGAAAAAAATTCAATAGCTCACTTTACTCTTACTAAAATTCAATATTTGTGAGGATGTTTTGTCCTTCTTCATTTTGATAGTACTCAATAGTAACTGGCGTATCCGGTTCAATTGCTTCGAAGTCAACATTTGCAACACCTGGATCTAAAATTTGCAATGCCAGTACTTCAGACTCAGTTTTCACTTCAATAGAGTGCGGATCTTGCATTCCAGTGTATGTTGCCTCT
Organism: Robertmurraya sp. DFI.2.37; assembly: GCF_029211245.1. Lineage (NCBI taxonomy): Bacteria > Bacillati > Bacillota > Bacilli > Caryophanales > Bacillaceae > Robertmurraya > Robertmurraya sp. DFI.2.37. The sequence continues at coordinate 13,185 of NZ_JARGEJ010000030.1, forward strand.
TCTTTTATTACAGCTCTATCATCTTCTGTTACTTGCTCATCTGTTTCTGCTTCTTCATCATCACCAGCATGACTGGTTTCGTTGTTTTCTTCAACAACTTCATTTGTTTCATTATCAGGATTTTCCTCTGCTCCTTGATTTTCATCATTCCCTGTACCACAAGCAGTGATTACTAGTAAGGCAACAGCTGTTAATAATGTCCATAATAGTTTTTTCATTTTTTTCACCTCATCCTTTTAGACGTAATTGATGGTCGAACGTTACACCGGATACCGAAAATTAAAAAACCGAGCTTTAAAAATGCTCGGTTTCTACTATATCATATCTATAAAACCTTACTCAAGAATGCCTTCGTACGTTCATGCTGTGGATTGTCAAACAACTCGTGTGGAACATTTTCTTCAACAATATAGCCACCGTCCATAAATAAGACCCGATCGCCTACCTCACGGGCGAAGCCCATCTCATGCGTAACGACAACCATGGTCATCCCTTCCTTCGCAAGCTGCTTCATCACCTCTAGTACTTCCCCCACCATTTCCGGATCAAGCGCTGAAGTAGGCTCGTCAAAAAGCATGATTTTCGGTTCCATCGCTAATGCCCGCGCAATAGCTACCCGCTGTTTTTGTCCGCCCGATAACGAATCAGGAAAGGCATCAGCCTTTTCCTCTAATCCTACTTTTCTCAGTAACTCTAGCGCCTTCTCCTTCGCTTTTCCATGATCAATTTTCTTTACTTTGATAGGTGAGAGCATAATGTTATCTAACACCGTTTTATGAGGAAATAAATTAAATTGCTGAAATACCATCCCGACTTCCGCTCTGATTTTATTAATATCCGTTGTCTTTGCTGTTATGTCAATTCCTTCAATAAAAACATGCCCTCCTGTAATGGATTCCAATAAATTAAGACAACGAAGAAAGGTTGATTTTCCCGAACCTGAAGGACCAATAACCACAACAACCTCCTGTTGCTTGATCGAAGCATTGATATCCTTCAGAACCTCATTAGCACCAAACGATTTCTTTAGCTTTTCCACTTTGATCATTCTGTTGCTAACCTCTTTTCTAAACGACTTAATAAGTAGCTTAATGTTAAAGTTAAAATAAAGTAAATTAATGCAGCTGTTAAGTATGGTTCCCACACTCTATAATATTGGCCTTGGAACGCTCTTCCCCAATACATAATCTCCGGGACAGCAACTAGGGCAGTAATAGCAGATTCTTTTAATAGGACAATAAACTCATTGCCAAGCGGTGGGATCATCCTTTTAAACGCTTGCGGTAGAATAATATATCTCATCGCTTGAACATGATTCATCCCTAATGAGCGGGCTGCTTCCATTTGACCACGATCAATTGATTGAATTCCTGCTCGGAAGATTTCAGCAATGTATGCGGCAGCGTTTAGTGATAAACCGATAATTCCTGCAGCAATCCCATTGGTCGTGCCAATAATCGCCGGGACTACACCAAAGTGAATAATGAAAATTTGCACGATAAATGGCGTACCGCGGAAAAACGAGATATATAACAGAAAGGGGAAAGCAAGTATTTTGTTTTTCATCATTTTCCCAAGCCCAATAAGCAATCCTAATATCGTACCAAATAAAATTCCTAATAATGAAATACCAATCGTATATAATGTTCCCCTTAAAAAGAAAGGTAAATAGTCCATAATTAAATCAAAGCGAAAATCCATGTTATCTCACCTCTTTGAAAAAAAATTGCGTAACACAAACGTGTGGTTACGCAATTTTGAGTCGTAAACTTCCTCTATTATTGCTGTGCCTTTAACACTTCTATATCCGGTTCTTCACCAAACCATTCCTTATAAATTTCCGCATATTTGCCATTATCGAAAAGCTTGTTTATCGCTTCATTAAATTCTGCGACCAGTTTGCTATCTTTTGGAAATAGTAGACCATAAAATTCTTCTTCAAAACTATCATCCGTAATTACAACTAAGTTTTGCTGTGAGTTGTTTTTAACATATTCGTCTACGACCGGCTTATCTGCAATAACCGCATCTGCACCATTGCTCAATAGTTCCTGAATCGCAAGTGGAGTCGTTTCGAAAGGCTTTATATTTTTGTGATTGCTTCCTAAAATAGATTCTGCGATTTCATGCCCAGTCGTGTCCTTTTGAACAGCTACAACTTTGTCAGCTAAATCCGCACCACTTTGAATATCACTGCCTTCAGGAATTAAAATTTCATTTGAAGATGCGTAATAAGGGACGGAAAAATCATATGACATTTTTCGATCATCTGTAATCGTAATCGATGAAATAGCCAAATCAGCATTTTCATTGTCAATTTCAACAAATAACGGATCCCAGCCAACATGTTCCACCTTTAATTCGTAGCCTGCTTCCTCAGCGACAGCCTTCGCTAGATCAATGTCAAAACCGAGAATTTGATCCCCATCCATATACTCCATAGGTGCATATGCGGCATCTGTTACGAGCCTTAGTGTTTTCTTTTCATCCCCGCTATTGTTTTCTGAATCATTCGAGCTAGTTTCACTCGCTCCACAAGCGGACACGATCAGGACAAGCCCCATTAGTATAATGAACCGCACCTTCTTACCAATCTTCACAAAATTTCCCCCTCAACAATCATTTTAAGTTTTGAATTTTCTTTAAATTCAGATATAACATTATTATACTGAGTTAAGATCATGTTCGCAACTTAAAAACTATTGGAAAAATCCTATTCTAAGATAGAAATAGCTGTAAACAGTGAGAAGGATATATATCATTTTCCCCTCAATCATTAACTTGCCTTTAATGATTGGTTTTCTCTTTCGTTATTGTTGTGATGATGATGAAGAGAAAACCAATACAGCATAGCCACAAAAATGGAACCTCCTACTAAATTCCCTAAAAATACTGGGATAAAATTAGAAATATAATCAAACCAATTTAAATAACCAGCAAAAATGGCAGCAGGGATGACAAACATATTGGCAACAACGTGTTGAAAACCAATAGCGACAAAAGTCATCGTCGGAAACCAAATTCCTAAAATTTTCCCTGATGACGTATTTGAACCGTAGCAAAGCCAGACGGCTAATGCCACAAGCCAGTTACAGCCAATTCCTGAGACAAATGCCTGAACAAATGAACCATCCAGTTTATGTTCGGCAATATCAATCATTTTTTCTAAATAAACACCCGACTCAGTAAGACCAACGATATGACCAAAAAAGTAAGCAACAAATAGAGCCCCGAAAAAGTTGCTTAACGTAATAACAGCTAAATTTCTTAGTAAAGCCACTGTTTTTATCTTCTTAGCATATCTGGCCAACGGGACAGCCATCATATTGCCTGTTAATAATTCGCCACCAGCCATTAATGTTAAAATTAGGCCGATTGGGAATAGCGACGCTCCTATAATGGTCGATAATCCTTCTAATTCGCCGCTAAGAGGTGCTGTGACACGTATGTAAAGCAAATAACCAAGAGCAATAAAAGCTCCTGCCTGAAACCCTAATATCAGCGATTTCAAAAAAGGATAATTTGCCTTTTTCACACCGTGATTAATCGTAATTTCAATGATTTCTTCCGGTTTATAAGAAGCCATAGGATCCACATTCCTTCCGCTTTTGTAGTTTTATGTGAAATAACACACATACTCAATTTTATACCATTTTGTGCTATTTTCCTGTGAACATTTTGAGTATGTTTTTCACGAGCGGAAGGAATATGAGCTTTTATTGCGCCGCTTTTAGCCCTTCTATATCGGGCTCAGTTCCGAACCATTCCTTGTAAATTTCTGCATACTTTCCATTGTCTAATATAGTATTAACAGCTTTATCAAAATCCTCTTTTAATTCACTGCCTTTCGGAAAAAGGATTCCATAGAACTCTGGAGCAAAGTTTTGTTCATCACTTACAACTTCAAGCTTTTGTTCAGGATTATTTTTTACATACGTTTCAACTACAGTATTATCAGCGATTACAGCATCTGCTCCATCATTCAACAACTCTTGGATCGCTAAATTATTGTCTTCAAATTTCTTAATGCTGTCGCTGTTTACGCCAAGCAGAGCTTCTGCCGACTCCTGTCCTGTTGTGCCATTCTGAACCGCAACGGTTTTACCTATTAAATCGTCAGCGCTTTTAATATCGCTTCCTTCTTTTACTAAAATCATATTAGTAGATAAATAATAAGGAACAGAGAAATCATATGTTTCTATTCTGTCATCATTAATCGTGATGGCAGCAACCGCTAAATCTGCAACCTTTTCTTTCGCTTCGAGAAGCATGGAATCCCATCCGACATGATTAATATCTAACTCATAGCCGGCTTCTTCAGCAACAGCTTCAATAAAATCTATATCAAAGCCAACGATTTTATCACCTTCCATGTATTCCATTGGTGCATACGCAGCGTTTGTAACAAGCTTGAGGGGCTTGTTTTCATCTCCTCCACTTGTTGTCTCACTTGTTCCACATCCAGAGAGGACAATTGCGATCGCTAAAATTATTAAAAAGCTTAGCTTTGATAGTTTTTTCATCTTTCTAATCTCCTTTTATCTTACACTTTCGTAAGTTCTTTCTAGTTAATATGTTTGTAATTATACTAACATATGATTATTTATGCAATATATTTTTATAAAATATTATTTTTATAGCGCATTATTGTATAATAATGTATAAAACAACCGTAAAAAGAATATGTATAGCCCACTATTCCTCAAAAGAATAAAGAGTATAGATAAATTCGAAATTCTTCGAGTTTATCTATACTCTGAGTACCTAAAACTGATAATGATAAATTTTCATGTTCTGTATTCGAATATCGTAAGAGCTTTAGCTACAACCATCACGAAAACAGAGTTAATTTAAAAACTTTAATAGCTCAATCTCATCTCTGATTGGAATACCATCATTGCCAAGTAACGGAATCTCAGCTTTAATCTTTCTAGCCTTCTCAACAGCATTATTTAGCACTTTGGAGAGAGTAAAACCACGTTTTTGATAAAACTTTAATGCTAATAAATTATCGTTTGTTGTGAGCACTTTTATAAGTTGACAATTTTTTTGACAGCGAGATTTTCTACTATTTGGACTAAGGATGTACCTACTCCTTTTCCTTCTTCAATACTATCTAATGAAATAATTTCGCATTCTTTATCTTTAATGATATATGTTATCAAGCCGATGATTTTGTCTTCATCATTTACAATAGTAAACCCATCTAATTTACTACAATCATACACTCCACTAGAAATAACCATTTCTTGACTACCCCAATGGGACCTAAAAAAATCTACGATCTTACTACTCGGTATATCTTCTGTTGCATACATTTTCATTTAAGTCTCCCCCTAAACTCTTTTTAATTTATAAAAACATCATCTCACGACACCCCGTATACCTCTTGCTTTGTTTTTGAAATATCTTTCCTGTTATAATCCCTAGGCTTCTTAATAGGAACCAAGGTTAAAATATTTGACAAAAAAATCCGTTTATGCTATAATTTACATTTAAATTAATGTAGTATACAATAAGGTTCTCCTGGCCAGGGGAACCTTATTTTATATATGGGAGAGAAAAATGGTATGAAAAACAATGAATCCAGTTTAACTTCCTTAGTATCTGCATTTGGTCGTGCGTATCACAGCAAATATGATTCACCTAAAATTTTAGATGATTTTATTGCATGCCAGTTCATTTCTGATGAAGAGTTTTCTGCAATCGGCAACAATATGATAAATGGTATACAGTTTTTCAACAACGATATCGGTCAAAAATTCAATAATAATCCTGAAGAAATTTTAAAGTGGATTACACAGGTTCAGCTTTCCCCAACACCTTTAGCGCGCTCCGCTTATTGTGAACAAGTATTACTTAATGAAATCAAATTAGGTGTCCAACAATATGTCATCCTTGGAGCTGGATTCGATACTTTCAGCTTCAGATATCCAGAGTTAAAAAACGAGCTGCAAATATTTGAAATTGATCATCCAGCCACACAAAAATTTAAAGTGACGAGGTTAGAAGAAGCTAAACTTAACATCCCGAGCAATCTTAGTTTTGTATCAATGGACTTTACTACTAAGTTTACTTATCAGGATTTAGTCAAGAAAGGATTTCAAAATAAAAAAACTTTCTTTAGCCTTTTAGGTGTTTCATATTATTTAACGAAAGAGGAAAATACAGCATTAATCAATCATTTATTTAAAAATGCTCCTTCTGGTAGCTCTATTGTGTTTGATTATGCAGATGAACAACTCTTTAAAGTAAAAGGTATATCCAATAGAGTTGAAAATATGGTAAAAATGGCTGCAGCAAGTGGGGAACCAATGAAATCGTGTTTCAAATATGATGAAATTGAGAACCTACTTGAGAAATCTGGTTTGTTGATATACGAACATTTATCTCCAACTAAAATAAACGAGCTATTCTTTCATAACAGAACGGATTATTTAACTTCATTCGAAACCATACACTATGTCCACGCTGTTAAGAGATAATTATCGAGTCCCTCAATCCCTTAGAAGATTGAGGGGCTTTATTTTATTACTTTTACTACAACTTCCATAACAACTTGATTAACCTATTCAAAAAAAAGTTACCTATCTCTTCGGGTGATTTATTTATTAAATTATAGCTTTACTGTGTAATATTTTACAGAAGGGCACTAAAGTTCAACAGCATTATCCAATTAGTCAATATAAAAGATCCCTATTTATAACATAAGGACCCTTCAAAAAAATAACCTTCTAGTAAGCTTTCCTAATTCCCCCAAGAAAACTCATGACAATACTACTAATCCCAATTACGATACCTAGAGCACCAATTAAAATAATCCAAATACTAGGTATCAAAAAACCTACTAAAATAAGACCTAAAAAAGTTAATACTACGAAGCCTTGGTAAATTGCAAAAATAATATTTAGGACAGGATGATTAAAAAACGATAATATTAGCGGGGGTAATAATAGCACAATAAGTGTTCCAAGAGAGAACCATAGGTTTAGTGGATCATCGAATGAAACCGTATTAGGACCTGTTGGATTTTTAGCAGCTAATAATAAAGCTATAATAGCTAATACCATTATCATTAACGCCATAGAAAACCGTTTTGCCATAATGAAAACTCCTTTTAAAAAGAATCAAAACTATTATTTTTATACGCATTTCTGTCTTAAAAAGTTTCAACATAAACGTTTAGCATTGACTTGCCCAAGTTGAAGTAATCCAAGCTTTAATGGAGAAGTGGAAAGTGATTATCTTTAAATATATTCCTTTGCAAGCATCGGTGCAAAAGAGTTTTTTTCACTAATAAATCATTTTAAAGGGGCATTTCAGGGCTCTCAAGGCTTGAGACATACTCTTTCATAAGGAACTGAGATATTGGCTCTCATTAATTACATATCTTATTCTACTTGTTCTCAAATATGTGCTTTTCCACCCGATATTTCTCAACTGTTGCCCAGTCAATTTCATAGCCAATACCGGGGGTAGTTGGAACTTGAATCACTCCCTGTTCCATTTTCACTTCAGGGATGACAATGTCCTTTTCCCAATAACGATTTGACGGAGAAGTATCTCCAGGTAAAATAAACTGATCCAATGCTGTAATGGCGATATTATGCGCTCTTCCAACTCCAGCCTCCAGCATCCCCCCACACCAAACAGGGATGTTATGGACTTTACAGTAATCATTGATTTTCTTAGCTTCCGTTAGTCCGCCGACACGCCCCACTTTGATGTTAAGAATCTGACAAGCACCTAGTTCAATTGCCTGCATTGCATCATCAAGAGAATAAATGCTTTCATCTAAACAAATAGGTGTTTGCAGCTCCTTTTGCAGTTTTGCATGTTCCATTATGTCAGCTTGTCCAAGCGGCTGTTCAATCATTAATAAGTTAAAATCGTCAAACCTTTGTAAATGCATAATATCATTTAATGTATAAGCTGAATTGGCATCGGCCATGAGCGGAAGATTAGGAAATGCTCTCCTTACTTCTTTTAACACCTCCAGATCGTATCCAGGCTTAACCTTTAATTTCACTCGCTTATAGCCTTCCATTACATATTGTTCGATCTTTTTCAGCAGCTCTTCTATTGTTGGTTGGATACCCACACTGATTCCAACATCAATAGCTGTTTTCCCACCGCCAAGACAGGTAGCGAGAGGGAGGTTTTTTCGCTTTGCAAACAGATCCCATACGGCCCCTTCTAATGCGGCCTTTGCCATATTATTTCGTTTTATTGGAGAAAATCGATTCGAAACATCGTCAGGATGGTTAATGGGCGCATGAAAAAGGAGGGGAATTAAGAAATCTCTCATCATGTGCTCAACGGTTGTCACGGTTTCCTCTGTGTACCACGGGCTTGCGAAAGCAACCGATTCACCAAAACCACGAACACCATCTTCATCAACCATCTCGACCATAAAAAATTCTTTATCTGCCATTGTACCGAAACTCGTTGCAAACGGAGCCCTTAACTGCATCTGAAGTTTGTGTAGAACGATTTGTTTTATATTCATAACTTTTTGTTACTCCTTCATATAAAATGTCCCATTCCTCTATATACATTAAGAAAACCTACTGAAAGAAATCGTAGAGATTTCATAGAAAGAGCGGATTTCAATAGGTATCATAGTAATGATCATTCTGACTTGAGAGTTATCTATTTTCATTCAAAACAATATGAGCAACATATTTTTAAATCATTTCTATGAAACGATATGATCACATAATTCTTTAATATTCTACTACATAAGTCTGCTGTTATCTGCTGATCAATGGGATGGTCGTGTATTCTGTTTTATGATTTGCAGACAGTTCCAAGAGCCTTTAGCATGATCACTTCTTCACAACATATAGTTATGGGGCAGACTCATTTATCAAAATCAAAAGAATATCCTCTAATTGCAGCAACTCTACTTGCAACCACTTGATTTAGCTTTAGATTGAAATAGTCTTCGGTTCTACCCGCCCTTTTCGAAACAATCACTTGAGCATTCTTTCTTGCGTTCTCCCAACTTTTCATCTCAATTAGAAACATTCTCACCTTCTATGTAAACCTTGCCTTGATCACGTTTAATGACATTCATCATAAGCTTTGAAGAAGGAACGTCATCTACTTTTTGAGATGAAAACTTGGCTAACCATAATGTTTGTTTCCATATTTCACCATGTTCAAACTCTTTAATTGTTATGCTGTTTATATTCACATACACACTATACAACAATCTATTGCCTTTTTGTACAAATTTTCGCACCTACGCTTTTCCCATTTTTTATCAACTTTTATTAAATTATTATGAACCTCCAAGCTTTTCCCCTTCATACATTATTGTTATGGAGGTGGACCATTGAAAAAATTACTGTTGCTCCCTATTTTTCTTTGTTTTTTGGTGATGAGTGCCTGTTCTTCAGAGGATCCGATCAAGGAGGAATTGGAAACCTACTTAAATGACGATCTCGCCAATATTATTGGTTTGGAAACAGAAGCAATTTCAGCTTATGACAGTGTCACTGGTGTCAATTATACATCTGATCAATTATTGTACGATGTACTTTTAATGGATGTTATCCCGACCTACCAGGAATTTATGAATAAGCTGGAAGCAATTCGTCTTGAATCAGAAGAGCTGCGGGAGGTGCATGAAGGCTATATTGAAGGTGTCAACACTCAATATAATGCCTTTACACGTATCGTCACTGCTCTAGAATACCAAGACCGTGCTATTATCGAGGAAGCTAATGCAATGCTCGATGAGGCGCGAAAGCTTCTTCGCGACTTCAATTATAATATTGAAAAATTAACGAAGGAACACGGTGTTGAAATGAAGGAAAACTTCGAATCCGAAACGACTGGATTATAAGGAAAAAGGTCAGTCCCCTCAAAAACGGACTGACCTTTTCAGATTAAAAGATAATATGTGCGGCGACCACAATGATTGGCAACGTAATGATTGTTCGGAGCAAAAAGATAAGAATCAAATCTTTTAAGTTCAGCGGAAGCTTGGAACCAAGCAATAAACCACCTAGTTCAGACATGTAGATTAATTGGGTAACTGAAACTCCAGCAATAACGAATCGTGTCAGTTCACTTTCAATCCCGCTTCCGATTACAGCCGGAAGGAACATGTCAGCAAACCCAATAACCATCGTTTGTGCCGCAACTCCAGCTTCAGGAACCTGCATTAAAGCGAGAATCGGCTCAAACGGCTTTCCGAGAATTGTGAAAAATGGAGTAAACTCTGCAATTACAAGGGCAACTGTACCAATCGTCATCACGATTGGTAAAACACCTAGCCACATATCAAGCACATTTTGGAACCCTTCTTTTACCGTTCCAACTACACCATTATTTTTCCTTGCCTTTGATACAGCCTCTGATACTCCCCATTTTAGCGGAGATACCCCTTGTGGAATAGGACTTTCCTTTTTTAATTTTACATTTTCATAGCCAGTATCCGCCTTTTTTGATAGCGGTGGAATGCGCGGCATAATTAATGCAGCAACAAAACCTGCTAATACGATCGTAATATAGTAAGGAACAAAATAATGTTCCAATTTCATATACGAAAGTATCGCAATGGAAAAAGTGATCGATACAACGGAAAAAGTAGTTGCCACAACAGCAGCTTCTCTTTTTGTATAATAACCCTCTTCATATTGTTTTGTCGTTAAGATCACACCAACCGTACCATCGCCGACCCATGATGCAAGACAGTCTAAAGATGAGCGGCCTGGCAAAGTAAAGACAGGTCTCATCACTTTCATCAATAACGCTCCAAAAAACTCGAGCAAACCGAAATTCAATAGCAATGGCAATAAAAAGCCCGCTAAAAGGAAGACCGAAAACAGAATCGGAACTAAGTCATAAAGGAGAAGCCCTCCCGTATCTTCAGAGTAAATCCACTCTGGTCCTACTTGAAATAACGTCATAATCGCAATCATCATACCGATTAGTCGGGCAAATAGCCAAAATTTATTAACCGCAAATAAACGATGCAGAAATGGGCTGTTCTCCATATAACGCGGTTTCAATAACACAGCAATGAAGGAGCCAAGAACAGAAAGCGAAATTAAAATAACTGCTAGCATCGGAATTGATGCTGATAAAAATTCCGTTAAATGATTGGCAATCATTGCTACTGGAATAGTAATCCCTTCTCCTGTTTTCACAGGAATCATGAATAAAGAAATTCCAATTAAAGAAGGGATTAAAAATTTGAGAAAATCTATCGTTGAATAAGACAAAGCTTTAGAATTTGGCTCATTACTCATTGTACACACCTCTTGTCTATTGTATTTTATCGTGGACGAATTAAAATTATTCCAAGATGTGAAAAATAACCCTATTTCTAGGCAACTCTATAAAATTACTTTCTTAAAATACTATTAGATTAATTCCTTAAACATCATAAATGATCACCCTTCATTTTTCAAGCAAATTTCGAATAAATAGTATATCAACTTTATATTTATACAAAAATGGATGTCAAACCAAGCCATACAGTGATATGTCACAGTTTCGTCTGCATTCCAAGCAAAAAAATACGGATCTTCGAAACAATTATTGACTCTTTCTCTCGTATCAATACTCTCACTAAAAGATACAGCACAACAAAATAAAGGCGCCAATTCCAAAATGGCGCCTTTCACTCTAGTCTTCATCCTTTACATCCAAATCCTCTAGAATTGGTTCATTAAGGATTTCTTCCACTATTTCCTTATATTTTTCTACTTGTTTTAAATGAGTTTGAAACTGATCTCGATTCACTAAATACTGTTCACCATCATGGACAGCACGGATTTTCTTTGCCAAAATAAGCTCCGTAACAGCTGACTCTGGCATTGACAAATACTCGGCCGTCTCTTTCACTGTTAAATACATTTTTAACTCTCCATTTCTTACATCTCTATCATATTATATGCTTTTATTCCTCAATAACAAACACATATAAGAGATGACAGCAATGGTTTGTTTAGTTATTTAAAACGGCTAAGGTATGCTCTCTAAAGACCTCGGTCGCCTTATCAATCTTGACAGACAAGCCTTGCTCATTTAATGTTTCACCAATTAATACAATTGCTTTTTCTAGCATTTCAACGGTTGTATTCCCCATATGTCCAATTCGAAACGCTTTACCGGCCAAATGTGCCAATGCACCTGCAACAATCAAGCCTTTTTCCGCAAGAGCAGTGCGGAAACTTACATCGTCAATTCCTTCTGGATATAGCATACAGCTTAAAGTAGCTGCTGCAACTCCCTCATCTGCCAGCGCTTTCATTCCATACACTGAAAGTCCTGCTCTTACAGCAGTACCATATACAGCATGGCGTTTGTAACGCTGTTCCATTCCTTCTTCCAAAACCAATCTCATCCCTTCATCATATGCATAAACAAGATTTACAGGAGGAGTAGCAAAATATTTAGACGGATCGTTCATAATAGGTATCCAATTGTAAATATCACAATAATAGGCTGAAACGCGTTCGATTTTTTCACGAGCAGCAAGTGCCGTCTGGTTAAACGCTACAATTGCAAGACCTGGTGGAACACCGATTGCCTTTTGTGATCCTGTTAAGATCACATCGATTTTTGCCTCTTCATTACCGTAACCTTTGCTCATATCCTCTTCCATTGCTGCCGTTGCGCATACACCATCAAGAATAACAAGTGCCCCATATTTTTTAATCAGCGGCACCAAAAGCTCAAGATTTGCCGCAACACCAGTAGAAGTGTCTGCATGTGTAATCGTAACGGCCTTAAACTGCGTTTGCGCCAACTTCCTCTCAACTTCTAACGGGTCTACTTGTTTTCCCCATTCTGCCTGAAGGACATCAACTTCAATTCCAAAAGCCTCTCCGAGCTTAATGAATCGATCGCCAAAGTAGCCATGACTAATTACCAACAGCTTCTCTCCGGCAGCAACTGTATTAACTAAAGCCATTTCCATCGCAATCGTACCTGAACCAGAAATAACAAAAACTTCACCATCTGTTTTTAGCATGGTTTTTGTTTTTTCGATCGCACTTTTATAGATTGCTGTAAATCGTGGATCAGTATGGCTTCTCGTTTCACTAGCTAAAGCCTCATAAATAGAGTCGACCACAGGTGTTGGCCCCGGGATTAATAGCATCTCATCATTTCGCATCTTCCTCGTCCTCCCTAAGCATTCTTTTGTCTATCTATCACTCTCCATTATACAACTTTAATCGCTTTCATTTATATGGAAAGCATTAATCTTTGAAAGATTTTCAAAAAAAAAGACCCTTTTCATAGAGTCATCAAAAAAAATAAAAGTTGAGAAATGTTAGCTGCAGATGACACCGCTACTCCCCTTTTAATTTCTTGGCATTTTTCTCTGAAGTTCTTACTTCAACAGTAAGGGAGCCCCCATCGACAAATGCTTTTATCAAAAACGGAACATCATGGGGGTTCTGAAAGCGAAAATCAAGCCCTCCATAGGATACAGTTGCATCTCTCCCAACAGGTACATAACCGATGCTAATGGAATGATGATGCCATTCAATATATTCTACTCCAATTTGATCAACGGCATTAAATAGGGTTGAGGATGTTTGACAAACACCTCCACCAATCCCTTCAACAAGCTCTTTGTTGACGATTTCCATCGCTTTTTGATAGCCGCTTGCTTCATCCCTCGGCCCGACAATCTCATTGTAAGAAAAAATATCACCAACTCCAAAAATTACGTTATTAATTGCAGCCGCAGATAACTCAATATTTTTCGCCCTCCCTATAACTCCACTATCAAAGTAAGTCGTATAGGAAGCGATAACTACTTCATCTAACTGCGATACTTCCTCTAGGGAGTACTGACTTTCTGTCACTTTTAATGGCAATTCCACCGGACCGCCCCTATCCATCGCTTCGATCACTCTATTAACTAATTCCTCTTCTTCAAGGATGATCATTGGCTTTCCTTTTTTAATTTGTCCATTCTCATCTAATTTGTCTAACACCATCCGTTGATCATAGCCTTCAGAGCTTTCTGTCCCCCTTGCTAATTCCCTCGCCCAGCTCTTAAGCTCCGCTTTAAAACTTTCATCATTTCCATCCATCTCTTTCGGGTCAATGGTACAAATAATCTCCTTTGTCGACGGATCAATAATATCAATAACAAACTGCATTTCTTTTTCTATAAGCCTATTATTTAACTCTTCTGCAGCGGCGACCCTATGTGTTTTCATTTTTTTAACTACTGTCTCTGTCTCTTTTGAACAACCCCCAAGTACTATCAACATCAAAACAACGGTAAACAGACCTTTCCAACGAAATTTCCCCATATTTCCTCCCCAATTTCTTTATTCTCTCTCCACTCCTGTAAGGAAGGTATTGCCGTTTACCATTGTATGCATGGTTGTAACAACATATGCTGAAGAGACAAACCATTTTTTTCCTGCTGACAGGAAGAAAAGACGGGAAAGTTTTTATAACAAAGAAGGATACTTGCTCTGTTTTCAAAATTAGTGCGGAAATTGTGTATGGCAATGACAAAATTCTTCTGATAATTTTGAGCGTTATTGCCCGTAGTTTGCGTTCTTGTTATGAATATTTAGACACCAAAAAAGAGCAGCCTATTGGATGCTCTTTCAGTTGTTGGCAGCATTTTAAAAGTTTTGAAAAAACAAGCGGATCACATCAGCTCCACCAATAAAGGTGCCCAATGAACTTCCGAGATTAGCGAAGACGATAACAAGCAAAACACGAGTAACTTTATTAGACCAAAAGCCTTTAACAGTAAAAACATCCTCTGTCAGGGTTTCAAAGTCGCTGACGCTTGGCCGATTAAAAAAGGCTTGTACAAACCCAGCGAACCAACCGGCGGCAAGAAGCGGATTTAATGATGTTATCGGAGCTGCAACCAAGGCAGTTAAAATAGCAAGTGGATGCCCCAATGCAAGAGCTGTTCCTAGCGCTGATAAAGAGCCATTCCAAAGGACCCAGCTTAGCGTTTGCTGTAAGCCAGCATCAGGGTTGGCTAAAAACGTATAAGCAATAATCGCTAATATAATAATCGGTATCGACCAGCCGATGATTTTCGGAGCCTGCGATTTTGGTGGAAGCTTTGATAATTGTTGTAAGTCATGTTCCTTTTTAATTTCTTCCTTTATACCAGGAACATGCGCTGCTCCTAAAACAGCAACGATTTTTTTCCCCGGTGCATCCTTAATCTTTTGCGCAAGATACTGATCACGTTCATCAATTAACGGGACTTTCAAACGAGGAAAAGACTCAGTAAATTCATTCAAGACCGTATTAATCATATCTTTGCTTTTCATCTTCTCAAGCTCTTCTTCCGAAATTGTATCTTTACTGAAAATACTCGCTACTACTTGAGAGAGTAATTGTGCTTTTCCCCAAAGTCCTACCTGATGCCAAATGCGCGAAAAGGTTATTTGAATATTTCGATCTGCAAGCACGAGCTTTGCACCCATCTCTTTAGCCGATTCAATTCCTTGAATCATTTCTTGTCCAGGCTGAATTCCTAATTGATTAGCCATTCTTTTTTGAAAAGAAGAAATAGCAAGATTAATAAGCAGTAGAGAAGCTTTTTTTTGCTTAATGACACTAAATATATCCATGTCCTTCCAACTATTTCCTGCCATAATCGATTGGTATCTTTGTTCATCAAGTTCCACACAGACAGCATCAGGTTTTTCTGCTTCAATTACTTCTTTTACTTGCTCTGCACTTTGTTTAGATACATGAGCCGTACCAATTAAGATGTACTCTTTTTCATCTAACATTATTCTCGTTATATTTTCATGTTCCACCAATGACATAAATTACCTTCCTTTATGAACAGATAATACCTATTATTATACACTATTCATCGTTATAGCGATAAAAATAACCCGGCTGTTTTAAGATATTCCTCTTGCCCATTCCGCTAAGTGCATTTAGATGCTAGCTTATCATCCCTCGAAAAAGAACTTCATAAAAGCTATAATCAAGTAGGAATCCAAGTAGGAATGCCATCATCCTCATCAAATTCAATAATGACATCCGTTACTCCTCTCATGTCATGAATTTTCGCTTCAATTCTATTTTTTATTTGACCGGCTTGAGCGACAGTTAGATTCGGATCGATTTCCAGCTTCATTTCAATATGAAAATCCTCCCCTTCCTTTATCGCATATAAAGTTTGAATATCTTTAATCTCCGGCTGCTCTAATATATATTTGGCGATGACCTCTTCAAGGTCATCATCTGCTTCACCGAGAATTCCTTTTGCATTATCTAAAAAGACTCTTCCGACGACAAAGAACATCATAATTCCGATTAGAATGGAAGCAACTCCTTCTGCCGCATGAAGACCGGCAAAATAAGCTAACAAAATCCCAATAATTGCGATCAACCCTCCCAGCGTAGCAACGAAATCCTCCATAAATACAAGCTTTGTTGCAGGCTTCGCCCGGCCTAAATGGCGGAAACTTGTCGGAATGATCGCTATCCCTTTTGCCTCCACATTTGATTCATGAAGCACCTCTTTCATAGCCTTAAAAAGTACGTATGCCTCCATAAGCATCGCAATTGCTAACACGATAATATTAATGGCAATCCCTTTTGATTCCGTTGGGTGCACAATATGCTTATACCCTTCTTTAATGGTTTCATAGCTCATAATTCCAACAACAAGAACTGCTCCTAGTAAGACTAAATTAACAAGGCGTCCGAACCCATTCGGATAGTGATCCGTCGGCATTTTTTTACTTAATGCACTGCCAATGTAAACGAAAAATTGGTTCGCTGCGTCCCCTAACGAATGCATCGTCTCTGCAAACATCGCCACATTCCCTGTGAAAAAATACGCCGTTCCTTTTACAAAAGCGATAATCGCGTTGACAACTGATGCAATCAATGATGACTTATTTCCTTGCTTTAATAAACTGTTTCGCTGTTTCATTCGTTTCCTCCGTAAAATTTATCCTCACGTTAACACGCTATGATTATAGAATTTGCTAAATGTAGCTTATTTATTTTTTTCAGCATTAAAGAGCAAGAAAATCTTCTCTCCATACACTGTACTATCTTTACTTGGGAGGTTATGCATCATGATCCATACGATAAAAACAGGGGAAACTTTACATCAAATTGCAAGGGATTATCGCACCTCTTTATCCTCCATCATTCAAGCGAACCCCTTCATAGATCCTAATCGGCTCTATCCTGGCCAGACAATTGTCATTCCTGGTTTTCCTGACATCAGTACAGTCCCATATCTGATCGACATTTCAATTACCAATCGCCGATTAACCTTACTTCACGATGGTATACAACAAAAGCAATATCCAATAGCTGTTGGGAGAATGCTTCATGACACACCAGTGGGCAATTATATCATTATTAATAAAGCACCGAATCCAGGAGGGCCGTTTGGAACGATGTGGATGAGTTTATCAAAGGAACACTACGGGATTCATGGAACAAACGATCCAAGTTCTATCGGCAAGGCCGTCTCTAGAGGATGCATTCGCATGTATAACCACGATGTTGAAGAGCTTGCGAGTATCATACCTATCGGAACCCCGGTTTTCATACATCCTTGAAAATAACCGAATAAGCTTTTCTCCTTAGTCAAAAATAAGAAAAAAAACTGCATCAATTTCATCTTTAGTTACGAAACGTTCATAAAAAAACAAATCATCATTATTTTGCATTTGAAACATCATTTTCGCATAAATCGAGCGCAATCTTTTTACTAGTAAAACTGACTTATGCATTAAAAGGAGAAGCAAAATGATTTCATATGAAGATATTGTCAAAGCGCATGAAAAAATGAAAGGCATTGTTCATGTAACACCATTAGATTATTCACGTACTTTTAGCAATTACGCACAAAATGATATTTATTTAAAGCTAGAAAATCTTCAAAAGACCGGCTCTTTCAAGGTACGAGGCTCCTATAATAAAATGATCTCTTTATCAAAAGACGAGCTGCAAAAAGGAGTAGTGGCTGCCTCTGCAGGGAACCATGCTCAAGGAGTCGCTTATGCAAGTGCGATGCTCAATATCCCCTGTACCATTGTGATGCCTATCGGGGCTCCATTAAGCAAAGTTCAGGCAACAAAAGAATACGGTGCTAACGTTGAACTACAAGGGAACTCCTTCGATGATGCCCTCGCCTATGCATTAGATTTAAAAGCCCGTACAGAAGCAACCTTTGTCCACGCCTTCGATGATGAAACGGTTATAATCGGACAAGGTACTGTTGGCCTTGAGCTAATTGAACAGCTACCAGATGTAGACGCCATTGTTTGTCCAATCGGAGGAGGAGGACTTATCGCTGGAATAGCGACGGCTGTAAAAGAAAAACACCCCCACATCAAAATCTATGGTGTTGAGGCTGGTGCTTGTCCAAGCATGGCGATATCATTTGTTGAAGGCCGACCGGTTACCGTTGAAGCTGATCCAACTATGGCCGATGGAATAGCCGTCAAAAAACCGGGCCAGATTCCATTTGAACTGGCTCAAAAATATGTCGATGAAATATTTACTGTAAATGAATTAGAAATTGCCCGTACGATGCTCATGCTATTGGAAAGAAATAAGCTGCTTGTTGAAGGTTCCGGTGCTGTTGCCCTTGCCGCTCTACTCTATCAGAGGGTTCCCATAAAAAACAAAAAAGTGGTTTGCCTGATTAGCGGTGGTAATGTAGACGTCAGTTTTATTTCAAGAATTATCGAAAGAGGCATGGTCGAGGCTGGTAGATTTATGCGTTTCAGTACTATTTTGAAAGACCAACCGGGCAATCTTGAGAAAATATTGGGAGTCGTCACAGCCCGAAGAGGGAATGTTCTCGATATTTCATTAAGTCATATCGGAGACAAGATTTATCCAAGCTATGCTCAGCTTTCCCTCTCAGTTGAGACTAGAGATCAAAAACATATAGAAGAAATTATGGAAGCCTTAAAAAATAAAGGATATGAGCCAGAGCTAGGATAATGATTCATAATCATAAAGCTCCACTCAAAAAATCCTGCTCCATAATAAAAGAGGAGAACCTCCCTTTTTTTTAAAAAAGCGATATTATATACCGTTTTTATCAAAAAGATGGTTTAACAAAGCTAAAGAAAAAAAATACCATTTCAAAAGGTGGAGGCAAACTATGATAGACTAAGCAATATACTGGAAAGCTATTCTTTCTACTAAGAAAAAAATCAAGAGAGCTCTGCTGTACTAGTCGCTCAAGCAAAAACAGAAATTACTAAAGGAAAGCAAGGGAAGAAAAATGGTTCATTATTCTTCCCTTGCTTTTTAAATGGAATCTGTGCGGATAGCTCTTTGAAACGTTAGCTATTATCTGTTCGTTCATTATATTTAACAACCGGTGCTTTTTCTTTTCGTAGCGAATCCATTAATTCAGGGCCAACATGTAAGTGAGCCTCTACGAGCTTTTTGGGAGTTAAGGCCATCCATTGATTCAATGAAACATCTTCGAAACGTTTGCTTTGGAATATCTCCAAAAACCATAAACTCTCAGTTCCAGTATTCTGAATGTAGTGTCCCATCGCAAATGGTACATAACCAACATCCCCAGCCCGATAATTAAAAGTGCGCGCTTCTCCACTTGCAGCAAAGACAGTCATTCGCCCTGTTCCCGTTAAATAATACTGCCATTCGTCATTGTTCGGGTGCCAATGTAGCTCGCGCATACCGCCTGGCTTAATCTCAACCAAGGCCGCTGCAATATTCACGGATGCAGGAAAGTTTGTCGAATCTACGATGCGAACTGAACCACCGGAAGTTATCATTGGTTCTTGCTGAAGCAAGCGGTAGGTTAGACTTTGTGGAACCGTTCCATATGGGCTTAACACTTCATCTGTTTCAATTGCTCCAGGTACCTCGGCCTGAAACATATATCTTTGTTTAGTGGGAATATGGGCGAATGCCTGCTCTGAAACCCCAAAATTAGCCGAAAGTACATCTTTTGGGGTATGCGCAAACCAATCCGTAATCGTAAAAGTGCTCAGTTCAGAAAAATTCCCATCATCAAAAACGAGCAAAAATTCACAACCACCTTCTAAACCTTGGATCGAATGAGGAATTCCCGCCGGAAAATACCACAAATCCCCTTCACTAACATCAGCAATAAAATTCCTTCCTTTTTGATCAACTGCCGTAACGCGCGCTTTACCTAAAATCATATACGCCCATTCCGCTTGTTTATGCCAATGCAATTCCCGAACACCACCTGGAGTGAGACGCATATTCACCCCTGCAAGTGTCGTCGATATCGGCAGTTCCCTTGCCGTAATTTCCTGTGACCATCCACCATGATATAGCTGCATATGAGTATCAGAAAAAGAAAACTTTAAATTTGGAATCGTTCCAGCATCCGTTTTTGGAGGTACTAACATATCAGGGTTTTCAATATCCCTCAACACATCCCTCGGCCCCAGATCGGTTGCACCCGCTCCATCCTCTCTAATCGGCTGGGGAATATTCTCATAAGGATTCCTGCTTCCCTTTTTTATTTTGAACACCTCTCTTTCAGAAAAAAATGATTCAAAGTAATTTATGTTGTGAGGTTCCATTTCATGCTAAAATCGCTTAAACAAAGAAATAGCACATGGAGCCCATGTACTATCTACTAGCTAAATTTATAAAAGCATTACTACGGTCACCCGAAATTTCGCTTTATTATTTATCGTGCTTCGGTTTAGGTGATTCATGATTGCCCGCCTTCATCACTTCCGATAGGGAATATTCAACAGTTCTGGCACAGTTGCAAACTCGAAGCCCTGTTCCTTTATCGCTGGAATGATTTGGCGAAGAGCTCTCACCGTATTCGTCCGGTCCTCATCCCATGCTGCCCCATCATGCATGAGAATAATTGCTCCTGGATGAAGATTGCTAAGAACATTATAAGCAATTTGGTCTGGTGGAGATTCATGCCAATCCAATGAATCCACCGACCAAGCAACAACTGTATAATCCATATCTCTAAGCTGCTCTACTAACTCATTATTTAAAAAACCATACGGGGCGCGAAATAGCTTAGTACGATAAGCGATTAAATTAGCCAAGCCGCTCTCTGTTCGTGAAACTTCTCTTTCTAAAACACGAACATCTTCCTCCTCTACAAGATTCGGATGCCAATATGTATGATTGCCAATAATATGACCCTCTTCCACAATTCGTTTCACGAGATCAGGATAGGCTTCTGCCCTTGAACCTAAAAGAAAAAAAGTCGCTTTTATTCCGTTTTCCCTTAAAATATCTAATATTTGTGGAGTAAAACGTGGATCAGGGCCATCATCAAAGGTCAAAGCCACCATTCGTGACGTTTGTGGACCGCTTAATACAACCGTTTCTGGATATCTTTCTTGCAATAAATAATTGGAAATGGGATATCGCACACGTTCCTTATTTTCTGATCCTCCTTCGAGTTGGGGTAACCCTTGCGGCTGTTGCCCTTGAATTAAATCTCCATTTGCGAATAAAGAAAACAGCAATACGAAACAGAATGATATCCATGTGAGCGCTTTTTTTCTCATATACTCCCGTTCCTTTCCTCAATATAAAAATTTACAAAAAAAGTCATTTGCAATTAGTATCTTTATTGGAATATTTCTTTATTCTTTTTTCTCAAAGTTGTCTTAAAACAATCTTATTGAGCATGTCATTTTAGATCCGACTTGATGAAACGAAAAAATCTGCTTTCTCCAATCACTTCGTTAAGTCAGGACGTGCCTTCAGCTAGGCAAAATAAAAAAGGATTGCTTGTTAGCAAACCCTTTTAATAAAACAATGATGTTAGTAGATTGATTGGAAATTTTTATAAAATCTTCTACAAAAAGCAGCTCCTATTTATATGCAAAAAATTAATCATGTTCTTCTAACAATTACATTAACCAATTAATTCTTTTTATGAGCAAACAGCAACATATATTTTTTTTCATCAATAGTATCACAATCAATTTTAATAATATGCTCAATGAAAACACTCGTTTCCCCGTCTTCTAATCCATTTAAAGAAATTCTAGAAATTGTGACCCCTTGAACATTAATATTTTTAACAAATCCAACTATATCATCTTGGTTTTCAGTTTCATCTATACAAATAGTGACAACTAAATTATTCTTTTGAGCAAAAATAAGGGTCTCTTCAAATAAATTTATTTCTTCGATTTTATTGTTTTTAACAAATTGTTGGTGTTGTTGTTTCTGTAGACGATAAAGTAATTCTAGATTTTTTTCATATTCCCCGTTAATATCTACCCTGAAAACATCTTCTATTTTCCTTACAATATAACCATCGCTCTTCCCGTCAGGTGTAACATGCTTCATAATAAAATGTTCAGATGATATTAAGTCAATATAACCTATGGAGCATTTATCAGGCTCAATATGACTTGAATAGACAGAGACCATTACTCCTTCATTAAGTGATCGTTTTAATGCTGCAATGATAACATTCTCCTCCATGTTTATCCTCCTTTATTTTTCTTGTTATTTCGTGAACCTCGATTATCCATTTGCTTTTCTTTTCACTTTGCCGTCCTGGTAG
The DNA here is from genome assembly GCF_029211245.1 of Robertmurraya sp. DFI.2.37. Taxonomy (NCBI): domain Bacteria; kingdom Bacillati; phylum Bacillota; class Bacilli; order Caryophanales; family Bacillaceae; genus Robertmurraya; species Robertmurraya sp. DFI.2.37. The sequence goes on from NZ_JARGEJ010000030.1 coordinate 35,710, forward strand.
AAGACTTGTATATTTTTTCAATTTATTTCTGTATGGATTAACAAGAACAACAAATATTCCATCTGGATTAAGAAAATTTAATGGCAATCGTACAGATTAAAGCTTTGCTGCTCAGGAGCTAAGTCACAAATGTGAAACATAAAAAATTTAGCAACAACCATTTTGGAGAAATAAACCCATGGATATTGCACCGCAAAAATAATGGATTCGTTTGTAATTTTTACAAAGTTCTTGTAAGAGTTATCAAGTTACAAAGACACCCAGATCAACTTTTCTAAATCTGATTTAAACTGTAATATCAATTAGTCACTTTCCTTGACATCATCTTCAATAGACATAAATATAGCATTAGTTATCCATTCATCTGTAGCTCCACTTTCTGCTTCTCCTTTCCAGAAATCGGAGCCTATTTTATCTGAAAGCCAAAAAAGGATATCTTGAGTAGCTTCAGATGTTCCCAATTTTTTTATTGGACCAGGACTAAAAATAAAATCACCTTGCTGAATTGCCTTTTTCGTTACATAATGGCTTATGTGATAAGGACCATATCCATATACTGTATTTGTTTCAGGCTGAGGTTTTTCCTCTCTTATTGACATATGAACTTCAGCAAGATAATTGAAAAACCTAGCAAACGCAAGGTATCCTTCAGAATTACCAACGAAAGAAACTCCTTGTTCATTCACATTTACTTCCATTTTAGCTTTTTCTGAAAAATATGGATTAAAACTGTTAACTGACATTTAAATCACCTCCGTAGAAATTAAAGCCATTTTGCTTTAAAACCTCGTTTGTTATGAAAATCCTTAATCCTAGGTGTAGGTGGAATTTTTGATTCACCTTTGTGGTGAAAAACTCCATCATTGTTAACAAACTCCTTTTCTTTCCTTTTGACCAATATATATGAGTTTACCATAGTGTTTTTTCACTATTACGCCCCATGCATCTGTTTATTTTTGAAATAGCCATTCCCATATTTCCGATTCCCCCTGCACCATATCCGCAAGATGCTTACTGACTCTCCATTTCCACACATCCCCATGAGGACTTCATAGCGACTGCTCAGAGGAGGTACGGCGCACGCTCCTCTCCTGAAAAGACGGTAATTAATGTAATTCAAACATCACCCCACCAAAAAAGACAAAAAACATCGAGAGGAAAGCCCTCTCGATACCTGTTATCGACAATCTGAAACGTTAGGAATCACCTAACGTTCAGATAGTACTTTTATGCAAATCTCAATTCCTCTTTTCAAATCAGCATGTGACCAGCTTGGAATCTTGCCGTGCTGAATCGCAAGTTCATGGGATGCTGGAATATGGATAAACCCTGAGGGCATCTGCATTTCATGAGCTTTAGCATAATGTAATCCCTGATACATCACATGGTTGCAAAGATAAGTTCCAGCCGTGTTTGAAATTTCAGCTGGAAGCCCCTCCTCTTTTAAATAATTGACCATTTGCCTAATGGGTAGTGTTGATAAATAAGCATCCTGTCCTTCAATTTCAATCACTTCATCTTCCAATACATTTCCGCTATTATCTGCTTCACCATCATTTATATTTATTGCAATCCGTTCCGGTGTAAGCTTATAACGACCACCAGCTAACCCTAATGAAATAAGAGCATCTGGTTGTATCCTATCAACATGCTCAAGAAGGAGTTTTCCCGCTTTACGAAAGTCAACAGGAAGAACTTCACTATGAATTTGATAATCGCCAACGATCTTTCCCTGCAACTCCTCGACAATGCGCATTGTCGGGTTTATCGCAAAATTTAAAAATGGTTCAAAACCAGTTAATAATAGTTTTTTCATCTGTCAGAACCTCTTTTCTAATAATCTCGATGAACAATATAATTCATGAAATGCTTTAAAAAATGAAGATCGCGCGGCATCTTCTCCAATGCTTCCATCGCGAGACAATAGTGCTCCCACATCGCTTTTCTCGCCTCTGTCCTTCCTAATACAGATACAAAAGTTGCATTGTTATTTGCGGCATCCTTTCCAATGCGTTTCCCAAGCAAACTGAGCTCCCCTTCCACATCAAGAAGATCATCTTTTATTTGGAAGGTAATCCCGGCATGTGAAGCAAATCTTTTCAGTGCCTCAATTTCTTCATCACCAGCCTGAGCAAGAATGGCGGGCATGACAAGTGAAGCTTCAAAAGCTAATCCTGTTTTATGAAGAGATAAAATATTTAATTGGTCTAAAGTTAGGTTCTTCCCTTTCGATTCTAAATCCATCGCCTGTCCATTACACATGTTGGCAGTCAGTTCAGATGCATAACGAATCAACTTTAAGACCGTTTTTGCATCAAACTGGGTAAGTGACGCTTGCTCTGTAACCGCCTTTTGCGTTAAAAAGATTCCTGTTAATTCTGCGACTGCAACATTATATACTTCATGAAGCGTAGCCCTTCCTCTTCGTAAAGGGGCATTGTCTTGAGCCGGTAAATCATCAAAAATTAACGAAGCTGTGTGCATATACTCTAATGATTTTAACAGTGGCATAACCGCTGCTTCCTGTAAGTTATACTCCTTCACCGCCATAAACCAGGCCATAATCGATCTTAACCTTTTTCCATCTCCTGCCAAACTATAATTCGCCGCTTCATGTATCGGTTCTTCAGTTATCGAATAATCAGCAATGACCAAGGCGTCATTAAGTCGAGTTCGCATTTCCTCCATAGCATTTTGAAATTCATCCTGCTCCTGCCGCTCGGCTCTTAATGCTGCAATCATCTGATCGCGAAGCAATTTATCAAAAAAATCGACGTCGTCTGCTTTTGCAACCATTTTTTGAATAAAATGATTAAGTTCCTGATGTGAAGGAGAAAAAAGGTTCATCACCTCTGAATATTTAGCTGAACCAACACGTTCCTTGAATCTCTTTAAACTATTGATGGCCCGATCAAGAATCACTTCACGCGTTTTCGCATCGGAATGATACACATCGTGAATTAAATAGGAAATAACTGTCCAATATAATTCGAACGGATTAACTAAGTCCGGACGCTCTTGATGATACTTCATATAATAAGTATACGGAGTAACAGCTCCCGCCTTCCAATCATCAAATAAATCGGAAAAATCATCAGCAAGCTGATTATATATCCCATAATAAAACGTACGTTGTTCAAAGCCATCATCAAAGTTGGCGCCAAGAACTGTGCGAACGATCAATCTCGACGAGGAAGATTTTAAAATAATCGGAATAAATAAATCTTCATTCGTATACTCGCGATTATTGATATTCTTATTCCGGTCGATTTCCTGTGACTGAAAAAATACATATGATTGCTTAAAAAAATCATCGATCGTTGTTGACCCCTGCTGCTGCTTAATCGCTTCAAAGGCTTCGCGAAGCTCAGCATGAATATACTTCATTAAAGGCTCGGTTTCCTGCGTCCATCTGCCAAGAGCAGGCACCGTTCCAGTCGTTAACGTAGTTCGAATCAGGTTAGAATATTGCTTTTTCTCACTCGGTGACAGGACATTCGAATCGAGGAGATCATCAATAAAAGGATAGGTCAACCCGTATGCATAACCCATTTTAAGCGCTTGAGCCAATCGCTCCGTCCTTAGCTCCCCTGTTACCTGCTCAACCTCGATCTCCTCTATTTCATGCAATAGCACCCCACCAATAATTTTCAATAATTTACGCTGGGCATGTTCTGCATCCATTCCTTCAGGTAAATGCCTTGAAACACGTTTAAGTTTATCGATTAGCCATATAACCGTCGTCTCTACTTTTTCTCTTTGTGCCCACCTATACAAGCCCTTCATGCTAAAAGGTTCTTCCTTCAGTTTCTGCTCTTGTGTTAAATACTCCTTTAAAGATTCTACGATTTTCCTTACTCTTTCCTTTGTCTCCGGTGAATCAAGCGACTTCCCCAAATCGCGCATATAAATATAGGAAAGGCTCCGATCAAGATAAGAGTCTAGTTTCCCTGCTTCGTCAAGCCATTTAATATAGGAATGATACTCTCCAGAAACCTTCTTTTTTCGATTTTTTGAGAAAAATGAAATAACAGAATGGTAACGAATATGGTCCTGCTTCCATGCTTTGAAATCATTTATTAAGATAGAAACATAGGATTTTTGCTGTACTTGTTCAAGCAGCGACTGAAAATAAAGTGACGCTCTCTCCTCAGCTCTTTGAAACGATTGTTCTACTTTCTTTTGCAACTCTTCTCTCATAAACTCTGTACCCTCTACTTTTCTAATTATCCTATGTATTTAAAGCTACCAATTTAAAAATAACATCTTTTCAAACATATAGTAAGTGAAGCGGCTTCCTTAATGAATATTCTTCTATAAAAAATATGCAAAAAAACCAGCATCCATTCGCTGGTCTTTTTAATAATTATTCAGTTGGCAAAGTATTTGTTGGAAATAATTCATTAAACTTAGCGTCAAGTCACTTTTAGCAGATTGGATTTGCGTGTTGGAAGTTTCTGTTCATTGACTTTTTTAGCTGCAATACCCGCATCTGCTTCAAGTTCACTTCCTTATTGATACGTGTTTTTTCAGTAACAGCATGGGCAGTAAACAATGCTACAAATCGAGAGTTCATTTCACCTAGAAAACGTTCCCTATCACTTACTGCAATTTGATTTCACTGCTGACCCTTGATCATCTACTTCTAGATTTTCACTATTGAAGAACCCGTTAACAAAAGCAGTCATTTTCTCCATAAAGAAATTATGTGCCACAAAAGGTTTGGTAAGGTATATTAGACGGTTCTGGCTCTAAACAATACTCCTCCTGCTCAGAGCGATATTCATACGGTTTTTCCAATACCTTTAAGAGCTTATTCATTACTGTAAAATCAGCTTCTTTTTCCGCGGCATTCAACGCTTCTTCCACTCGATGATTTCGCGGAATAACGGCTGGATTGCTTCTTTTCATTAATTGAATGGCGGATGCTGTTGATTCTTTTTGATACTCAAGTCTTTCTTGCCACCGTTGATACCATTTTGTGAACGGTTCCTTCCCATATAACTTCGTTTTTTCAGGTTTTTCAAGAGTTAGAAAGCGAAATGTATTGGTAAAGTCAGCTCGCTGCTCTGCCATCATTACAAGTAAATCATCAATCAGCGCTTCATCACCTTCTTCTGCATGAAACAATCCTAATTTCGCCCGCATTCCCTCTAACCAATATTTATGAAACAATCCAGAATAAGCGGAAATTTCATGCTGAGCAGTAGCAACCGCTTCATCCTGATTTTCGTGAAGGAGCGGCAATAAGGCTTCAGCAAATCTTGCCAGATTCCATCCTCCTATATAAGGCTGATTCCCATAAGCGTATCGTCCTTCCCGATCAATCGAGCTAAACACCGTTGCCGGATCATACGTATCCATAAAAGCACACGGACCATAGTCAATTGTTTCCCCACTTATCGTCATATTATCCGTGTTCATAACTCCATGAATAAAACCGACTAACTGCCAGCTTGCAATTAATTTGGCCTGACGCTTAACCGTTTCGCGTAAAAGAGAAAGATAAGGCGCATCCTCCAAATCAATCTGTGGGTAATGGCGTTTAATCGTGTAATCAGCCAAAGTACGCAGCTCATCAACACTAGTCCATGCTGCGGCAAATTGAAAGGTTCCGACACGAATATGGCTCGCTGCAATTCTAGTTAAAACGGCTCCTGGCAACCTCGTTTCTCGTATTATACTTTCACCCGTGGTGACAACAGAGAGACTGCGTGTTGTTGGAATGCCCAAGCCAAACATCGCTTCACTTATAATATATTCTCGCAGCATCGGTCCTAGGGCAGCTCTCCCATCACCACCTCGAGAATAAGGAGTTCGTCCAGAGCCTTTTAATTGAATATCAACACGTTCACCGCTTGGCGTAAGTTGTTCGCCCAATAACACTGCTCTGCCATCTCCTAGGCGATTAAAATGACCAAATTGATGCCCGGCATAAGCTTGTGCTAATGGCTCTGCACCTGCTAAAATTTCATTTCCTGATAATACACTGGCACCTTCAGCACTATTGAGCACAATTGAATCGAGACCTAATTTTTGCGCCAATGGCTCGTTAAACACTACTATTTTAGGTGAAGTTACCGGTACGGGTTTCACCTCGGCAAACATTGACTCAGGTAGGCGTGCATAACTATTGTCAAACTTCCAACCTGCTTTCATCACTTCTTTGCTCATGATTTCTCCTTTACGCATCTTTGTCATATTATTAAGATTACCGAAAAATAAGCAGCAATGCCATTTGTTTGCTTTTCTCTTTATTGTACGCTCTATCCTTTTTTCGATTCACTCGAATAAATCCCCCAAATGTCAAGTTTGGGAGATTTTCGCTGTTTTTCTATCCTCTTTCCTTCACAGTCCTTAAAACATTGGCACAAATATATTGTTTATACAAATTACTTCATCGCACATTATGCGCCCATTTCCTTTGTTCGTAGTCCAGCATGCTTTGCCGTTTCCTTTTTTTCCGCCATTGTAAATCCAGTAATTCCGTAAATCAAGCTAAAAATAGGTGTTAACATTGCCAAAAAACAAAAAGGAATATACACGATTGGGGATACACCTAATGCTGCTGCTGTAAAAAGACCACTTGCGGTCCAAGGAATTAACGAACAGCTCTGCGTGGCTGAATCCTCAATAATGCGTGATAAATTCTCTGGTTTTAAATTAAATTTTTCATACAGAGGTTTCATTAATGTCCCTGTCATCACTGCCCCGAAGGAAAATGCTCCACCAATTCCCATCGTAAAGTAAGAAATCATAATTGTGACAAAAACAAGCATCCCTTTGCTTTTAATACGTCGAGTACTTGAAATAATAAGTGTTTCAAGCACTCCTGATTTTTGTAGCAAACCTCCCAATCCGAGAGCAAATAAGAACAGAGCAATTAAAGGAAGCATGCTCGTTAGTCCTCCTCTTTGGAGCAGAGTGTTCACAACTTCTATGCTTGACTCAACAAAATAACCTTCGTATAAAACGGATAATACCCCGCTCATATTAGCTCCTTGGTATAAAAGAGCAACAGTCGCTCCCGCAATTGAACCAATATAAATCGACGTAATCGCTGGTTTTTTGGAAATTAATAAACCAAAGAGGATCACAACTGGAATGAGCGGGATCACACCAAGCTGAAAATTATCAGCTAAATAGTTTGTCAATTTAGCCACTTCTGCTGAATTGGCCACTTGGTTACCATATTGCAATCCAATAGCAGTAAAAATTATGGCAGTAAGCACATATGCCGGGACGGTTGTCCACAGCATATGTTTAATATGCTCAATTAAATCAGCACCAACAACAGCAGCTGATAAATTCGTACTATCTGATAAAGGCGACATTTTATCCCCAAAATAGGCACCACTAATAACAGCACCCGCTGTCATACCTACTGGAATTCCTAAACTATGGCCGACTCCCATCATTGCTATTCCAGCCGTTCCCAATGTCGCCCACGATGAACCTGTTGCAAGAGATACAATCGAACAAAAAAGAAGAGTCGTTACTAAAAAGAATTGTGGGGAAATAGATTGAATTCCATAGTAAATAATGGTTGGAACGGTCCCGGAAATAATCCATGAACCAATTAGAATCCCCACTCCTAAAAGAATCATCGAGGGCTGCAAAGCTTTTTTCATCGAAGTAAAAATTTCTTCCTCCAACGTTTCATACGTATGACCCAATTTAAGAACAAAGGGGATAACTGTTAATAATGCGATAAAAAGCATCATTTGTATAGAAGCTGCAAAAACAATCATTCCAACTGCTATAATTGTAATCACAAGTAAAATGATAAAAATAGAATAACCAAGCGAAGGCTTCTTTCTATCATGTTGCATTAAAACACTCCTTTAAAAATAATCGGAGATCTCCATAGATGAACAGAGGTAAATTCAAGTCGGAACCAACATTTAAATTTCGAAATATACTGATATTTTATCAAATTAGCTTTTGTTCATAAAATCGCCTAAGAACTGATCCAATACGAAATTTCCCAATATAGGAGTTTGAAGTTATCCTGAACGAATTCATTCTTATAATTTCGGTACCTATACTCCTTCGTCCTCCGCTTTACTCTAAAATGGCTTATTATTTGGGAGAAATTTAAAATACACCCGAGTCAAAAGACCCGAGCGTATTTGAAATGATTCATTATCCGTTCACTTTCAATTTCTTTTTAAACTTCGTTGCAAATACTTCTAAAAGGATGGCCACAGCTAAAATAAAGAAGGTAATCGTGCCGATTTCTCGAATATCTAAGTAGAAATTGCTCGCCATGAACATATCAAAACCGATTCCTCCTGCTCCAGCAGCCGCTCCCATCGCAACGGCAACAGCGAAGTTAATTTCAAAACGTAGGAATGTCCATGAAATCATATAAGTAAGGGAAGAGGGGATTACTGCTTGGAATATGATTTGCCAAAAGTTTGCTCCACTTGCCTGCAAAGCTTCAATTACTCCCTTATCCAATTCCTCAAATGACTCTGAATAGGCCTTCACTAAATAACTGACAGAGTGAAACGTCATTCCAATAACAGCTGCCACGCTACCAAGACCAGCCGCAACAGCAAAAATTAAAACCCAAAGAACAGTCGGAACTGCCCTAATAAAGGCAACAGCTCCTTTAATAACAACTGATACTCGTTTGGATGTTAAATTCTCGGCTGCCAATAAACCAAGGAAAACCGCAATTATGGCACCGAATAATGTGGTTAAAAAGGCGAGGCCTAATGTCACAAATACCTGATGGAGGGCATGAGTAAAGGTGAAATGCTTAAAATGCGGTTCCAAAAACATCGCTTTTATGTTCGCAAGTGTAGCCAGCATCGCCTCTCCAATATCAAGCTCCTTGTAATCAAAGTTAAAAAAGGCAAATATCGTTAAAATTACTAAGGAAAACAAGGTAATGCGAATGACGATCGTTGATTTCGTCAAAGTTTTAATTTTAATTCGTTTTGTTGATTTTGATTTAAGCAATTGCTCTCCTGTGACGACTTGCTCATTTGCCTCCATTATAAAATCACCCTCCTTACATAATTAGATATTGATTCAATGAAGAGAATGACGACGATAATGGTGATGACAACAAGTGAAGCAATATCGTAATTTAAGCTTTTGTAATATAAATTGAAAGTAAAACCGATTCCAGAACCCGTCAGGAGACCGATTAATGTAGCACTTCGAATATTTGTTTCAATCATAAAGAGAACCCAGCTAATCATCTGCGGAACACTTGATGGAATAACCGACTGAAAGATGATGGAGAAATAGCTAGCGCCAGTCGCCCTCAACGCTTCGACCGAGCCGCCGCTCGCTTCATCTATCGTTTCCACAAAAGCTCTAGTCAAAAAGCCGAAAGAACCAAAGAATAACGCAAAATATCCTGTTAATGAACTTTGTCCAAAGGAAAAGAGTAAGATCATCGCCCAAGCAGCGACATCAATATTACGAAAAACGGTGGCAATCCCGCGGCTTATACTTCCGAAAAGGGCATTAACGCGAGTCGTATTCGAGCCCATAACTGCAAAAAATAAAGCAAAAATGGCTCCAACCGTAGTGGCAGCGATCGACACTAACAAAGTTTCCAGCAAGCTATTCAAAATTCCCGGCAGCCTTGACAACGATTCCTGCGTTGGATAAAAGTTGCCTAAAGCCCAAGTAACAGCCCGTGGTAGAGATTCAAAGCCTTTGACCACATTATATTCCGTAATCACAATTGCACCGAACGTAATCGTCCCAAGAATCAGTAAAAATCCAAGCGAATTCCTTCTTTTTTTGGCAAAAAAATCAGCTTGCATGGATGCCTCCTATGTCAAAAATCAGATCCTCAGCTTCCGAACCGTAAATTCGCTGAATGTCTTCTTTTGTAATATCCTTCGGGCTCCCGTTGAAGACGACCTGACCTTTATTTATCCCTATAATCTTATCGGAGTACTTTAACGCAACATCTACTTGGTGTAAATTAACAATTACTGTAATACCCATTTGCGACGAAATCGTACGAAGATGATCCATAATCGTTTTCGCTGAGTTCGGATCTAAAGACGCAATGGGCTCATCGCACAAAAGCATCCGAGGATTTTGGATAAGTGCCCGCGCGATGCCAACACGCTGCTTTTGACCACCGCTTAACTGATCTGCACGCTTATAAATATGCTCTTCCAAACCAAGCATGGATAAAATCTGAACTGCCTGCTCTTTCTCCGCTTGATTATAAAGACCAAGTACACCAGCAATCGTTGATTTTTTTCCTAAATTTCCGTGTAGCGTATTCTCAATCACGCTTAAACGATTGACTAAATTATAGTGTTGAAAAATCATGCCAATTCTTGTCCGAACCATTTTCAATTCTTTTTTCTTCAAATTCATTACGTTCATGTTATCAAAGGTTATTTCTCCGCTTGTTGCATCAATCATTCGATTGATACAGCGAAGGAGAGTTGACTTCCCCGCTCCAGATGGACCGATGATCGATACAAACTCTCCTTCATTGACGGTAAAGTTAACATCTGATAACGCCTTGGAATCATTTCCAAATTGCTTGGATACATGATTGACTTCTAATAAGGCTGTCATAGATTAACTCTCCTTATTTCATATAATTATTTTGAAAGCTCACGAATCGGGTTAAACCAAGCATCCTCTACTTCTACTAAACGTTCGTCAGCTGTCTTACTAAATAATCCTGAAAACTCAGAATCCTCTGGTACGAATACTTTTTCATTATTGGCAATATCGTCTGAAGTCATGATCTCAAGAAGCTGTTTTCTAAGCTCCTCACTAATGTTTTCTGTATTAATAGCAAATGGAGCATTTAAAACCGGTGTAACAGAGATTAAAATAAATTCTTTTCCCACCACTGTGTTAAACGGCTCAGCAGCATCGTCTTTTACTCGATAAATCGCACCTGGACGATTCTCTTCTCCCTCAACAAGCTCTACATAGTTGTTCACACAAGTATCACAGAATGCGGCAACATCCGCTTTTCCTGATAAAAGGTTAACCGCAGAACCTTGATGAGAGCCGCCGTACAAAACCTCACTAAAGAACTTATCTGATCCGCCTTCTAATAGATCATCTGCAGTTAAATCACTAAATTCTGCTTTTTCACTGAAATAATCCACAATTCCAGTAGAAGGAACTTTAAAACCTGATGTGGAGCTATTTGATACGAATGAAAATTTCTTTCCTTGAATATTGTCAATCGCAAAATCGGCACCATTTTTATATTGATCAGCATTATCGACTTCAACTGCTAACCAGCTATAGTAAACCGCATCATCTAAAGTACCGGAGGCACCTGTTGGAACCACCAATGGTTGAACCTTATCATTTTTGTTATTTGCTTCTATATAACCTTGAGCTCCTAAGAAAGCCATATCTGCATTTCCATTCGCAATCGCTTCAATTGCAACGATGTAATCTGTTGTCGTTTGATGTTTGACCGTTTTTCCTGTTTTTTCTTCAATGACCTTACCAATTTCATCACGAGCCTCTGTCAAATCAGCACCAGATTCATTTGGTAGCCATGCAATCGTAAGCTCGTCTTTATCTGATCCTCCTGAATTTGTTGAAGAGGAACAACCAGCAATGAATAGAATGACAAAAGATAGTAATAACAAAAACGATTTCTTCATTTTAAATCTCCTCACCTTTTAATTTATTACCCTTATATACTATATCTAGTAAATGTCAATCTACTATTAACACAATATTATGAATTGTTAAGAATCAGTAAAGCCAGCATGTGAGAACACTCCGTTCTCCATGTTATATTCCCGATCGCATAGGTTGTTCATAAATTCCAAATCATGAAAAATACCGAGCATCGTCGTACCTTCTTCTATTAACTGTTCAATAAGCTGTTTTACCTTAAGCTTTGAATCATGATCTAGACTAGCTGTCGGCTCATCTAAAAGAAGAAGGCGTGGCTTTTTCACCATGGCTCTAGCAATATTAAGTCTTAATTTTTCGCCACCAGAAAAAGTAGTAGGATAGCTATCCCATAATTCCTGTGCTAATTCAAAGTGAGAGAGAATTTTCTCCGTTTCTCTGTCTGCAAATCGTTGATCCTCATTCATCTCCAAAATTGCCTGTGTTACAAGCTGCCTCGCTGTTGTTCTTGGCATCACATTTAAAAATTGTGAAACGTAACCTATCTCGTGTTTTCGCAAATAGAGCACTTGCCGCTCCGTCGCTTTCGCTAAGTTCACGGCTCCAAATTTTTCAGAATGATAGCAAATGCTTCCTTCCTCAATGCGGTAAGTTCCATAAATACATTTTAAGATGGTCGATTTCCCGCTGCCGCTTTTTCCAGTAATTCCGACAAACTCGCCTTCTCTTAGCTCCATCGCTACCTGACTTACAGCACGGATATGCTTGCCAAGGTTGTGAAGATTAAACGATTTCGATAATCCCTGAATTTTTAATATTGGTTCCACCTGCTCACCTGCTTTCATCCTTCTTAAATCCGGTAATTTGTTTTTTGAATTAGTTTACCGTCAACAAAGACGCTTGTAATGACAGGAAAATCACCAGCTATTTTTTCAATAATTAATAGATCTGCCTTTTTACCTTCACAAAGGGAGCCGATATCATGATCCATTTTGACTGCCTTGGCAGGATTAATTGTGACTAGCTTCATCATATCTGCTAAATCGAGCTCATATTGATTTACTAAAGTAAAGATAGAATGGAGCATTGCTGCTGGATAATAGTCGCTGCATAAAATATCAATTGCTTGCTCGTAAATCGCTTCAGCTGCTCCTAAGTTCCCACTATGAGAGCCTCCTAACAGCACATTGGGTGCTCCGGCGATAGTATACATGCCGAGTTCCTTTGCCCTTTTCGCCACCTCAAGTGTAATCGGAAACTCGCTAATAGTAGTGCCGAAACTATGAACAAGCTCTACTTTTTCAATCGTATCGTCGTCATGGGAAGCAACGGCAATATGATGCTTGTGGGCGAGCTCCGCAATTTCCTTAATGTCATCAATCGACAGCTTTTCCTTCATCTGATGATTACGAATGAGCACATCAATAGAAGTATCACTCAGGTTGTTATAGCCTCGCACTGTTTTGCGGTAAACCTCTAAATGACGATATTGTCCCTGACCTGGAGTATGATCCATAAACGATACTAAATGAACTTTATTCTCGGTAATATAATGTTTGAGATTATCGATTTCCTCAACATTATCAATTTCAAATCGGGCATGAAAACGGTGACGAACAAGATGCTTTGTATGGTGACTCTTCTCAATTAAATCGATAAATTTACGAACGTTTTCAGGCTCGCGAATTGGCTTATAATCATACTCCGAACCTTTATAAAGAGAAAGGGAATGAAACATCGTTGTAATTCCATGGGTGATTAGCTCCTTTTCCGATTCTCGCAAACTTAAATCAAAATTCATTAGCGAAGTCGGTCGTGGAGCCGCCATATGTTCAATATAATCTGAGTGGATGTCAATAAAGCCTGGTGACACATAACCGCCACCTGCGTCAATAATTTCAAGTCCTTCCTGAAACTTAATTTCTCCTCTTGGAGCAATCTTAGCAATTCGATCTTCTTCTATTAATAAATCATAGCCATGCAGCACCGTTTCTTCGGTAATCAATCGACCATTTGTGATGACGTACAAATTCCTTCCTCCTTAACATCCAAATTTTTTGTATCTCTAAAGCAAGGAATGAACCAAAAGCTGTGTATATGGATGCTGCGGATCCTCTAAAATCCGATCCGTCAGTCCTTGCTCAATCACCTTTCCTTCTAGCATCACAAGCGTCCGATCAGCCAGCATGCGGATAACGCCTAAATCATGAGAGACAAGAACAATACTAATACCAAGCTCCCGTTGCAAACCTTTAATTAAATCGAGTACACTTGCTTGAACAGAAAGGTCAAGACCTGTTGTAACTTCATCTAACAAAAGTAATGGCGGATGATTGGAAAGGGCTTTGGCAATTTGAACACGTTGCTGCATACCACCAGAGAAATTTTTCGGCGCTTCTTTTCTGCGGTGCACGGGGATGTGGACTTTATTCAACAGTTCAGTTCCTCTGCTTTCCATCATTCCAACATGGTTATTGCCGGCAGCTATCAGCTTTTCTGCTATATTGCCAATCGAGGAAAAATTCATCCGTAAACCTAATAATGGATTTTGATAGACCTTCCCCATAATATGATTGCGAATATAGCGTTTCTGCTGGGAAGATTCTTGAAATAAATTCTTTTCCCCATTTTCATAGTCACTAACGTATGCCTCACCACTCGTCACTTCCTGATCAAAGTAAAGACATTGCATTAATGTTGATTTACCACTGCCGCTTTCGCCGACAATTCCTAATACCTCTCCTGGAAAAACATCAAAGGAAACATTGCGACAAGCGTATACCGTACCACAAACTTGACAATAGTTTTTTACAAGACTGGCAGATTCCCCACCTCGACACTTAAAACATCCTGGCCCATATTGTTTATTCAAATTTTTCACTGTTAAAACTGGCACTTCAAAGTCTGTCATCTATTTCACTCCAACGGAATTTAATTTTTCGAGACAATTGCTCGTATCATTACATTGGTAAACTGTTTCATCCGTTAATTCATCTACAAGTTCATCTAAAAATACGTTAGTCTGCCCACATAAACGGCAATGTTTATCAGCAAAAGTTTCCGCTTGAAATGGGTAGTCCTCAAAGTCTAGTGAAACCACCTTTGTATATGGAGGAACGGCGTATACCTTCTTTTCACGTCCTGCTCCTAATAAAATCAATGCCTCATTTGCATTCATTTTTGGATTATCAAAACGAGGAATTGGACTAGGCGCCATCACATAGCGATCATGAACAAGAACTGGATGATCGGCACCTGTTGTCATACCCCCATATTTCATAATCTGTTCAAACAGCATCAGCCATGCTCCACTATATTCTTTTTCCGCATGAAGCTTTTTTGTTTCCGTTTCACTTGGCTCATAATAGCGTAGCGGCTCCGGCAACGGAACCTGCAAAACTAGGATTTGCTCCTTTGTTAAAGGCACCTCAGGAATGCGATGCCTTGATTGAATCAAGGTTGCCTTAGACGTGTGTTCGGTTACCTCCACACCAGTCGTATTGGAAACAAGCTTTTTTATATTGACGGCATTAACCGATTCGTCTGAACCTTGGTCGATGACCTTTAGAACATCTTTCTTTCCTATTAATGATAGTGTTAATTGCAGACCGCCAGTTCCCCATCCTCTACCAATCGGCATCTCTCTTGAGGCAAACGGAACTTGATAGCCAGGAATGGCAATCGCCTTAAGGGTTGCTCTACGAATCTCTCGTTTTGAGCCCTCATCAAAAAAAGCGAAATTATAGGTTGTATTCACCCGTTCTTCACCTCTTCTCTAGCTACTTTTTTCGTTTTTCTCACACTGTCCAATTTTGATTGAAAGGTCACATAATGGGGCATCTTCAAATGTGAAATAAAACCTGTTGATTCAACAGAATCAATATGATAGAGCACAAATTCTTCATTATGACTTGGAAATTCCAAATTTGGATGCTCTAGACAATGATCTAGAATCCCCATTGCAATTGCTTTTGTTTCATTTTGTCCTAAGCACAGACCATAGCCAATTTCGAACTCCATCTCTTTTTTTCCATAATCTTTTTCAACAGTGAAGGGCATAAGCATTTCTACTTCCGTGGCCTTAACTTCCCCAATATAATAGTCATCTTCCACATCATTCTCCTCCGAGGTTGGAGGAGCAACTGTTACAGGTAGCTTTCCCACTCGAAGCTCCCCTACTGTTGGATGCAAATCACCATAGCCACGAATAACCGCATAAGCAAACGACGTCACTGCCCCCGTTTGTCCTCTTGTTAACACCTGAAGCCGTTGGCTTCGAGTTGAAGGGAATTCAAGACTTTCTCGCGTCACATCATCCGGCTCTCGATCGTTGTTTTCACATGGAGAAATGAGACCTTCTTTTCGTAAGTAATCGAGCACTTTTGGCAGTTTCAGTTCTCCTGATAGCTTCTGAACAGATTTTTCGGATAGATAATGATGCAACCATTCTTGAACACTATTATCCGTTTCAGTCATTAATTGAAAATCAAGAAGCCTGTGTGTATAATCAGTGGTTGCTCCGAGAATTTGTCCGCCGGGAATGTCTTTAAAACTAGCGGAAATGCGGCGCTCCACTTTCATATCTCGGGACTCTATTACCTTTGAATAATGCTTTCTTGGAACGGTTGAGCGAAATGCCCTTAATAAAAAGACCGCTTCCTCTGGATTTCCTTCAGCCTGCTTAATGGCAAGAGCAGCAAGCGCTTCGTCGTAAAGGCTACTTTCGGACATAACCTGATCGATGAGCCCACGCATTCCTGCTTGTATCTTTTCCACTTCAATCGTTTGCCCTTGTTGGATCCGTTCATATTTGAGGCGCTTTATCGATTCCTCAATCGCAAGCGTGCCTCCCTTAACTGCTACATATCCCATTAAACAATCACCCTATTTATCGTAATTTGTGTTGTTCGCGGCAACGCAAGAAGCTGTTGACGACGATCGATAAACATTAAATCTACGCCAAGTGGATACTCCTTATTTTTCACTTGACGCTCTGCCACCCACTTGCTTTCCGTCTCCACATGGATGTACTCTTCGCTTTGAATGCCTGGCCCCGTTAACTTCAATGTAGAAGCATTCGTTATTTCATCAACTTCAGCAAAAATCGTTGCAGAGTCATGTGGATTTTTTAATGTACCATGTTTTGCCCCTTCAATGGCCACCTTTAAGGCTGTTTCCTCTGCATCCGCTAAAACAAAGATGTAGTCCGCTTCCTCGATAACAGCTGGTTGCGCATATGTGTATTGATTAATCAATTTTGCAATCGCTGCTTCTCTTTTTGAGAACACTTTAAAAGTTACTTCTTGATCAAATAATGTGAACGCCAAGAGAATAAATGGCATTGCCCCGCTCTCCTCAATTAAGGCCGCTTCCTTCGATAAATCAGCCAGTTGCCCAGGTCTTGCCATCGCATCAACAAGCTTCCGATACACCGTTTGAATATCGTGAACCATATCTAGCTTCACTTTCTATTCCTCCTTATGAAACATCCATCGTTTCAAATTGAACCTTTGTTTTCAAAATCGACTGCTCTTCTAGTCTTCTTGCTTGAAGTACCTTTTCTTCCTCACTTTCTAAAAGTTTAATCCATTCGTCAGTTTCTGCTAATTGTGCTTCAAAGGCAGCATCGATGATCGCTAATTTATAAGCAAAATCCTTTTGGTCACCAATAACAATGCCCATTCCAATCACCTCTTCTACCTGAACCTTGCACTCCGTCACCAAAGCCTCCCCTAGATAAAATAGTGATTTCTTTGAAGTTTCTCGCACTTTCATCATCACTAAACCATGCTCTGGCTCTTGAATTGCCTTAACCCGATAGTTGTCAGTAATAGTTTGGGCCAGTTGTTCTACTAGCGTTCGAGAGCCATTGATTAAGATTTCCGTTCTTCGTCTTCTTTTCATCTCAGGGCCTCCGTCTATGATTTGTTTAACATCTTAAATCTACCTTGTTGCCAAGTAAGTGAACGTTAAAGAATTATAAAGTTTGTATTGGTTTTGTAAAGTGCATTAAAAACGAGCCTTTACAGTAATTCTTGGAAGGTCAGTTGTTGGAGATTGCAGGAGTTTGGGGGGATCAGCAGATCTACGTATTGATTGAGCCTATTTTTAGGAGGCAGATTCACGTTGCGCTGGATTTGTGCGGATCCCTGTGTTGAGAGGCACGTTTCCGCATTGAGTACGCGTATTTCCACTGGGATTGCGCTCGTTTTCACGGGAACTGCACTTGGCTATCGAATTGCACCGATTCCACATGAATTGCCTGTTTCGCCGTATTGAAGGCACTTAATCTAGTTTTGATGACACGAGGTAGAAACATATATAAGAAAAACCGGGCATAGCCCGGTCCTTTTCATGGTTAGAGAATATCCGATAATTTGTACTCTATGCCATGTACCCCTTTATAATACTCAGGATACATTTCACCCCCACATTTTTCACATGCAAAC
>NZ_JARGEJ010000300.1:0-399 GCF_029211245.1 Robertmurraya sp. DFI.2.37
AATATATTTGGCAGTACAGCTGTTAATGCCGCAGCCGGATTGGCAACAACTGTGCAACTGATGATTGAACAAGTATCAACCAATTTGGTAATGGCTTCGAGGCCGCAAATTATAAAGCAATACGCATTGACCGATTTCAATGCCATGATACAATTACTAAAGCAAACTACTTGTTTGGCAAATGTGTTATATCTGTTGGTTGCTATTCCTTTTATCTCTGAAATACATTATGTAATGAATTTATGGCTCGTGGAAGTTCCTCCATATACAATTGAATTCTGTATTTTATTGATAGTCTCAAGCTTCATATCATTGAATAATAATATTATATATATTGGAATACAAGCTGTCGGACGTTTGAAATTTTATTCATTTATGGCGGGGACAGTATCATTATCA
>NZ_JARGEJ010000301.1:0-399 GCF_029211245.1 Robertmurraya sp. DFI.2.37
GGATCGTACGTATGCGTAAAGTACCATTCATTGATTCTACCGGTATTCACAACCTGACTAATCTATGCGAAATGTCTAAGAAAGAAAATATTCAGATTGTGCTTTCGGGAGTGAATGAAAAAGTGCATCAAATTCTTGAAAAATCAGGATTTAATGAACTGCTGGGAAAAGAAAATATCTGTCCTAATATCAATGTGGCTTTGGAGAAAGCAAAGGCTATTATAGAAAAATAAAATAAGAAAGGAGAGCATTATGGACTAAAATAAATGCTCTCCTTTTTGATTCTATTCTGCTAATGAAGGACAGGAATAGAAAGCCAATATCCTTTTTTCAGTAAATAAGTGTAAAATGCCCCCATACTCCTCACTGGTGTTTTAAAATCTTGAAATCAGATTTATC
>NZ_JARGEJ010000302.1:0-398 GCF_029211245.1 Robertmurraya sp. DFI.2.37
CTTTCTTGTGCAAGCGCTCGACTTGCATGTATTAGGCACGCCGCCAGCGTTCGTCCTGAGCCAGGATCAAACTCTCCAAAAAAGAGTAAGATTAGCTCTTATGTTTAAAATAAACGTTGGCTAGCTTCGGCTCTCATAAGAGTGCCTCCACTATAATTTGTTGACGTATGATTTGTTTAGTTTTCAAAGTGCAATTTCTATATTCGCTCAGAAGCGACTTTTTTAATGATAACAAAAATTTAGTGCTAAGTCAATATTTTATTTCATTTTTTTGGTGGAGCCTAGCGGGATCGAACCGCTGACCTCCTGCGTGCAAGGCAGGCGCTCTCCCAGCTGAGCTAAGGCCCCATTAGTATAGTGGTCGGGAAGACAGGATTCGAACCTGCGACCCCTTGGTC
>NZ_JARGEJ010000303.1:0-398 GCF_029211245.1 Robertmurraya sp. DFI.2.37
AAAGGAGAGGGGAAACAATATGACTTTTTGCCTTTTGCGTTGCTTCGAAAGCAATGGCAAACAGTTGTTTTAAAATTAATCAGAAACGGAGTTTCTGAGGAGGAAAAGAAAATCATCCAACCAAGACTTCAAAAGGCGTTCACCAATAATGGGGAAGGCTTCTATGTGTATGCTCCAAAACAGAGTGGGAAAATAAAAGAACAACTTAGTTATATTGGCCGTTATATTCGTCGACCAGCGATCGGGATTAATCGGATCGAGGCATATGACGGACAATACGTTGCATTCAAATATAAGGACAAAATGGATGGAAAAGAAAAAACTGAAACAGTAAGTGTGGAAGAGTTTATTTCACGCTTAATTCGTCATATTCCAGATGAACAATTTAAAACGATTAG
>NZ_JARGEJ010000304.1:0-398 GCF_029211245.1 Robertmurraya sp. DFI.2.37
GCAACAGTTAAAGAAACCACTGTTACATCTACACACTCAATTCAATAAGGAAATTCCTTGGGATACCATGGATATGGACTTCATGAATCTGAATCAATCCGCCCATGGTGACCGCGAATTCGGACATATCTGTACCCGTATGCGCATCCGCCGCAAAGTAGTGGTAGGTTACTGGAAAGACGAAGACACCCAGCACAAGATTGCCGTTTGGATGCGCGTTTGTGCAGGTTGGGCAGACTCTCAGGATATGCTGATCATCCGTTTCGGCGATCAGATGAATAATGTAGCTGTAACTGACGGTGATAAAGTGGAAGCAGAACAACGTATGGGGTATCACGTAGATTACTGTCCGGCAAGCGAACTGATGGAATACCATAAAAACATCAAGGATACAGATG
>NZ_JARGEJ010000305.1:0-398 GCF_029211245.1 Robertmurraya sp. DFI.2.37
ATGGAGGACACCTTTAAAAAACGAAAAGATTTCTATCGCCGAAATCGGGATTTAAGCATATTCTGTTTTATCGGTGTATATATACTGTCTGTCATAGACGCATACGTGGATGCCGAACTATCTGATTTTGACATATCCAAAGACTTAGGTCTTCAAATACAACCTGTTATTTTTAATGACGGCCGGAGCAGGATACCTAATACAATAGGCCTGCAATGCAGCTTCAAATTTTAATCGCATGAAAAACTTTTTAATTGGTTTATTTACATTTATAGGAACAACGGGAATAAACGCACAAACCCAAAGTATTACCGTTCACTCGCAAACTACAGGAAAAGAAGAAATTATTGATGTTCCTGAAAGTATGCAGTCAGAAATGGACAGTCTTTACTGGGACT
>NZ_JARGEJ010000306.1:0-397 GCF_029211245.1 Robertmurraya sp. DFI.2.37
CATATCGGTGTTAGTCCCGTCCTTCATCGGCTCCTAGTGCCAAGGCATCCACCGTGCGCCCTTTATAACTTAACCATTCGGTAAATGATCAGCTACACATCTCTTCGTCATCTTCACTCGTCAGCATCCTCACGTACAAACTACGTACGCTCCGGTACTTCCTCGCTTGATTCCTCGACCTGTTTGCTTCTCATTTCCCTCAACTTTCGGCTTTCAATAAGCGGCGCATCTCTGCGTCAACCTCTTGAAACCCTTGCGGTTTACTCTATGAATAAATCAATAGAGAGAAAAACTAAAATGGCGATTACTCGGTAATTTCTTGGTTCTTCTTCATTTTCATTATCTAGTTTTCAAGGTACAATGTTGCAATCTGAAGATTGCATATGACTTAATTTAA
>NZ_JARGEJ010000307.1:0-397 GCF_029211245.1 Robertmurraya sp. DFI.2.37
AATCCAATAGTCCGGTGGCGATAGCGAGAAGGTCACACCCGTTCCCATACCGAACACGGAAGTTAAGCTTCTCAGCGCCGATGGTAGTTAGGGGCTGTCCCCTTGTGAGAGTAGGACGCTGCCGGGCTGTTTAATAATAGTTTATTATTTTGGAGGATTAGCTCAGCTGGGAGAGCACCTGCCTTACAAGCAGGGGGTCGGCGGTTCGATCCCGTCATCCTCCACCAACATTTTTTCGCATTAGCGAAAATAATGTACCTCTTTATTTTATCGTCTTAATATATGCCGGCCTAGCTCAATTGGTAGAGCAACTGACTTGTAATCAGTAGGTTGGGGGTTCGAGTCCTCTGGCCGGCACCATTTAGAGCCATTAGCTCAGTCGGTAGAGCAACGAGCA
>NZ_JARGEJ010000308.1:0-397 GCF_029211245.1 Robertmurraya sp. DFI.2.37
TCGCTATCGTCAGAAGTTTCTGGTACAGTTGATTGCCGCTTCTATGTTCCCGTTGGCAGGATTGTACATCAATGATTTTTATGGGCTATTCGGTATTCATGCGGTTTCTCCTTTCATCGGTGTTCCTCTTACCTTGGTGCTCGTGATTTTTATCACCAATGCAATCAACCTAATAGACGGCATTGACGGTCTGGCATCGGGACTGAGTATGGTAGCATTGTCCGTCTTTGGCACACTGGCTGTCATTGATGACAGATGGATGAGTGCATTGCTGGCTTTTACTACCGTGGGAGTGTTGCTTCCGTTCTTTTTTTATAATGTATTTGGAAATGCGGATAGGGGACGGAAAATCTTTATGGGAGATACTGGAAGTCTTACCTTGGGCTATATATTAAGT
>NZ_JARGEJ010000309.1:0-397 GCF_029211245.1 Robertmurraya sp. DFI.2.37
ATCCCGACCTGCTGCGGAATACACCTCTCGGGCGGATAATGCGTGAATATTCGTTCTTTTCCTACGAGACAAACGAGGCATTGCACCTTAGTGTGGAAGAACGGCAAATCATCATGGATTGCTTCCACAAGATTCAATATGAATTGAACCATCCGATACACCGTCACAGCAAGAACCTCATCACAGACAGCATCAAGACGTTCCTTGATTACTGCACACGTTTCTATGACCGTCAGTTCATCACACGCGACAACCAAAACCGAGACATCCTCGCAAGATTTGAGCGGTTGCTTGACGAATACTTCCATGATGGGGCTGCTAAACGGATAGGCTTGCCCACTGTACAGTATTGTGCAGACAAGCTCTGCCTCTCGCCCAACTATTTCAGTGATTTATT